>JANOBO010000345.1:0-13254 GCA_031411695.1 Verrucomicrobiaceae bacterium | reverse complement strand
GGGACGGGAGGCCTCACGAAGATCGGGGATCGCGAGCTGCGCATCCTGGCGCCGACAAATTTCACCGGTGACACCATTATCACCCGGGAGACTGCGACGGCGCTGGCGATCGGCGAGTCGGGCATGACGCGTGCTGAGATGTTCAGCACCACCTTGGCAGGGAACGGAACGCTCGGCGGCACCGCGAACATCATCCTGGACCGCAGCGGTGTGTTGCGTGTGGACAACACCTCTTACTTGAATCCTTCGGACAACGGAATCGCCGGCGTTAACAACAACAACCGAATCAACGACCTCGCGAACATCCGTTTCCGCAGCGGCACCCTCGTGTTCGACAACAACACGGCCAACACCGAAATTTTGGGCGATTTGTTTGTGGACCACGGCAGGAATTATGTCGGAGTGAACCTGACCAACACCTCCGGGGCGAATACCACGCTCACCGTGGACAGCATCACCCGTTTGGCAGGTTCCGTGCTCGCCATCACCAGTTGGGATTCCACCTCGACATTCGGCTCCGGCACCACGGGCGACAGTCTTCGCATCCTGCTAACGGACAATGGGGCCGCGCTGGGATCGTTCCTCACCGGTAGTGGCGCTGGCGCGACCAGCAAGAAGGTCGTGACGGGAATTGTCGGTGGAGTCGCACCGATTGAAAATTATCTCCAATCCAACGTCTCTGCCACGGGCGACTACCCGTTCCGCGTCACGGATGTGATCACCCAGGCGCGGAACGTTATCCTTAACTCAGGTCGTGACCTGATGACCGTTGATGCCGGTGTCTTGCGCCCTCTTGACGACAGTGAGTATGCCGGCACGATCCTTTCCGGGCAGAACGTAAACCTGACGGAGATCCATACGTCGATGGTCAGCAGCACCGCCATCAATGCGCTGAGGTTCGGCACGCTGAGCGACAATCTGGGCAACAACGGCGGCGGGCTTATCGGCGGCAGCCAGTTGCTCAATGTGCAGGATACCACCACGACGCTGACCCTGGACGACAACACCGTGCTTCAGATCGCGTCAGGAATGATCGTCTCCTCAAACTTCGGCATCGGCACGAACCAGGACATGACCACCCGCATTCGCGGCGGCGCACTCAACTTCGGCGCGCAGGAGGGCGTGATCATCAACAACAACCTCTTCTTCCGTTTGGGAGATGGCATTTTTGCGGGCAACAATTTTGAGATTGGGTCCGCCATCGCTGGCAGCGGAGGCCTGACCAAGGGCGGCACGCAACAGGTTTTCCTCGACGGGCGGAACGTTTACTCAGGCGTGACGTCGGTGGTGGATGGAAATCTTTTTCTCCGCAACAGCATGGCATTGGGGGTGGGCGGCGCTGGAAATGGAGTGACAATTGCGGGTTCCGGAAGCCTTCTCCTGCAGACCGGCATCAATGTGGGCTCGGTCTTTGGGAACGCGGACATCAATGCTGCAGGTGCCGAAGACATCCTTGTGAAGAGCGTCGCGACAGATGTTCAGGCCGCGCTGCGCTCGAACGGACAAGTGAACCGCTATCTCGGAGATCTCATCCTCGACAACGTGGACAGCGCCGGGCTGGCCAGCCACACGGAGGCCTTCTCGGGTAACGTGCTTAACAACAGATTTCGTGTGCGCTATGTCGTCGATGCGAACGCGACCTTGATCCATCAAGGTGACATCTATGGCGGGCCGACGCCGATCACCAACGATCTCTCGATCACGTCTTCACGCTATCTCTCCACCGACAGCAGCGGTGCCGGCCAGATCTTGATGAAAGGCCAGTTCGGTGATCGGGGCGTCGCAGGAAGCCCGGCAGCGATCGCCAATCCAGTTTCCCTCCAGCCAACGGACGCCACACGCACCAACGTCAACGAGGTGCTGCGTTTCTACGTCGGTAACAACGACGAGCTCAATGTGAACGTCTATCAGCCTTGGGACGCCGTCGGCCGCGTCGAGTTGATGCGTGGCTTCATGCGTTATCTCGCTGACCCGACCGATGTGACCTCGGGCGGAGACTTCCGCACGATTGATGCGCTGAGCAAGATTCCGGTCGCAAACAACATCAACCAAGTGGGCTTTCAGATCGGTGGCAGCGTGATCGACAACATAGGCGGCGGCGGTGCCGACGGCAGCATTACGGCCTTCCTGCTTACCCGTGCGGGGCAGTCGATGAAACAGACCAACTGGACGATCACGGGCAATGCCAGCAACAACCTGGGTTCCGTCACCATCGGCGGCGAGAATGAAACTGGCACCGTCATCTTCGGGGATGCGACGCAGAGCAGCACCATCACCCTTGGGCGTAGTCTGCGAATCTATGCCAACGACGGCGGCACCGTTCAATTCGACGCGCGGCTCAACGGTGGGGTGGCATTGGCGAAGACAGGACGCGGAACGGTGGTGCTGAATGGGAGCAGCGCGGGGGCCGCAACCGTGAACAATCTCATGATCGCCGGCGGCAGCTTGATCTTCGACTATCAAGTCGCGAATAACGCGCGCTTCGCCAGCGACTCCTCCATTAACTTCGCGGGTGGCTCGATCCTGGCCATCGCCAACGGCGCGGCCAGCAGCACGCAGACTTTTGGCGGAACGGACGGCAACGACATCAACATCCGGCCCGGTGGCACGGAGATCATCGCGCGCACCACCATCGGCACGGCGAACGCCAGCATGACGTTGAACATCGGCAGCTTCGCGGTTGCAGGCACGGGCGCGGACTTGCAGCGCAGCGTCGGCGGAACGGTTAACTTTGTGGAGGACCAGTCAGCGGGTGGGACGGCGATTGCCCGCATCACCCTGAACACACGCACGGACCCTACCTACGTTTATAACACGCTGATCCCATGGGCCACTTATGGCACGCTGGCCCGCACCGCCACGGACTTCGCGATGTCCGACGGCGGTGACGGCGGTGACATCCGCGCTTTCAGTCGTGCGCCAGACGAGATCCAAAACAACGTCGCTCTCTGGAGCACCATCGCATCCGGTCGAGACGGACCCGACCTCGCCGAGAATGGGGGTTCAGGATTCTTCGGCACGCTTGCGGCGACCACTCAGGTGAACTCCATTCTTTTCAACGCCCCTGCCGACAGCAATCTGCAGATCGGCGCGAACAGCCTCAACTTCAGCGGAGGTGCAATCATGGTCGCTAGCACGGTTGGTGCCTCAAACAAGACGATCAGCGGCACCGGGCTGCTTTCTCCCGTCTTCGTCACCGAGTTGGGCACTAGTACGTCTGGCTCGCCCATCCTCACTGGTTTGGACACGACCACGGGCTTCTATGTCGGCATGCCTATCTCGGGAACCGGTGTTCCGGCCGGCGCGGTGGTGCAGTCGGTGGACAGCGCGTCGCAGATCACCCTGACGGATAACCTCACGGCGACTGGCGCACGGGCCCTCACCATCGGGAGCCCCGAGCTGATCATCCATCATTACGGGACGGGAAATCTCACCATCTCCGCTCCTTTCAGTGGTCCCTCGCTTTCGCTCACCACGGGATCCGCAACGTCCGGCAGCACGACCATCACTGTTGCCTCGACCGCTGGAGTGCTTCTCGGCATGGATATTACTGGAACGAACATCCCCGCCAACGCCACTGTGGTTAAGATTCTCAACGCCACGCAGCTCGTGTTGAGTGCGGCTGCCTCCGCCGACAACACTAATGTGACCTATGTAGCGTCACCCAAGGTGTCCCTCACCATCACCGGCCCGAGCACGACGAATGCCGCGACGCTGGAAAGCACGGGCGCGGTCGTCCTCACCTCGACAGCAGGGCAGTACACCGGCACCATCAACATCAACGGCTCAGTCTTGAGCGTGAGTGATGAGGCCAACCTCGGCTTGGTGAATCGCGCGAACGCAGTGGGTGACGCTGTTTACCTCAACGGCGGCACCTTCCGCTGGACGGGTGCAACAGCTTCGCTTGACGCGGAACGCGGCTTCCGCTTCGGCGGGAACGGCGGAGTCATCGATGTCACGGACGGCAACTCGATCCTGACCATCGGCGCGGCGATTAACAGCGAGAACACCCAGGACTTCTTCAACACAAATAATGCTGCAAACACTTCAGTGGGGTCTGGTGACCTCATCAAGGTGGGCGCCGGCACGCTCAGCTTGGCTGGAACCAGCGGAAGTTACCAAGGCATGATCGATGTAAGGGAGGGCACCTTGCGCGTGGCCACCACTTCGACAGCAGCGGCGGGGACGATTGCGATGTTTGGCACGAACCGTTCCTTCATTGACGGCACGGTCTTCCGCCCCGGCACTAACCTCGACATCCACATGAGCAACGGCAACGCCACTGGCGACTGGGCTTTTGATGAGTGGTTCCGCTTTGATGGCAACAACACCATCCGCGCCGGAGATCCCGCCGCCAACGCGAATGCGCGGCCGATCCAGCTCAATGGCGTGCTCGACCTCGTCGGTAACGTGACCATCGACACATCCGCGCAAACCACCCTGCGCTTGAACAATGCCGGCGGTTATCTCACCGGCGCGGGCAACATTTCCAAAATCGGCCAGGGCACGCTAGAATTCCGTGAGAACAATGTGGAGTGGAGCGGCAGTCTCTCGATTCTCGAAGGCATTGTGCGCGGCACGTCACAGGGACGCCCCTTCGGCATGAGCACGGCTGCGATCGTGCTCGGGTCCGATAACGACCAAGGAATCGCGAGCATCGAAATGCAGCCTGAGAACGCCGTGCCTGGCACCTACTATGAGGTGCACCAGGATATCAATGTCGTTTACAACCCGCTTCAGACAAAGCGCATCACAGTCTCGGGCGCCCAGGCTGCAAACGACTTGGACACACACTTCCACGGGGACATCACCCTCAATGACAACCTTGGACTTTTGATCTCCGACGGATCGATTCCTGTGGGTGGAAAGTTCACATACGCCAACTTCAACGGCGACTTCAAGGACGGCCTCACCACCTCGGGGAATCTCGTGCTCCATGTGGATGAGATCGCGAGCAACACCGCCAACGAGCGCACCAACGGCGTCCTCAAAGGCTACTTCGTCTTCAACGGCGACAATTCAAACTGGAGTGGCGATGTGACCGTGGGGCTTAACAACTCCTTTGACCGGGATGAGACCACCATCCTCCGCCTCGGCAGCAGCACGGCTTTGACGAACAAGAACGATGTGACCCTCAATCAGAACAGCGTGCTTCAACTAGGCGGCAGAAACATCGCCGTCGGCAGCCTCACCGTGAACGGTCCCGCCTCGGTCATTGCCGACGGCGTCAATGGTCCGAACGTCGTGATCGAAAACGCGGCCCAGACAAACGGCTCCATCAACATCAACCAGACCACTCCGGTGAGCACCGAGGTGGTCTGGAACGCCACCTTCCGCAACGGCGACGTCTCCAGCCATTTCTTCGCCGACTCCACGGCGGGCAGTGGAACCCTGAGCGTTCAGAAGTCGGGTTCCGGCTGGGCCACGTTGGTGCAGGACAATCATTACACCGGCACGACCACCGTCAGCGGCGGTGTCCTTCAGGTCGGCCGCAATGGCATCGGAGACACCGGCGCGCCGGGTGCGGCGGGTACCACCGTCAGCGCAGGAGCCATCTTGGCCGGCACGGGCGTCGTGCAGGGCGGGGCCAGCGTTCAGAGCTCGGGGACCCTCGCACCGGGCGATCAGGCGGGATCCCTCATGGGCACTCTGACTGTAAACGGCAACCTCACGCTATCGGCAGGCTCCATCACGTCGCTGCAGGTCCAGCGCGCGACCTATAACAATGCGGGGAACCTCGGCTACGCCGATGGCACCTCTTATTCAGGATGGATCAATGGCATCCCGTCCGACTTGTATTCGAACGCGCTGGCCGATCCCGCATCCACGTCTCAGCATGACGCGATCAATGTCATGGGCGCTTTGAATTGGGTGGGCGGCACCTCGATTGTCTTGGCGAACAATGGATACTCGCCTGTTGTCGGCGACATCTTCGATCTTCTCGACTGGTTCAGCGTCGGCGGCACGATCAATGTCGGCTCCGCCATCCGCACCGGTGCCGAGGCGGGGACGGACTTGACGCTCTTCGAGCTTGGCGGCGATCTCAGGTGGGACACGAGCCTCTTCAACAGCCACGGCATCCTCGCGGTGGTCGGCCCGGGCGGCATCGTCCCGGAGCCAAGCCGCATGATCTTGCTCGCGTTCGGCCTGCTGGGCGTTCTGCTGCGTCGTCGTCGTCGCTGAAAGTCGTCCCTGCGTTCAGCGACGCGGCCTGTCTGTTGTGTTCACCTGGGTGAAGGAGCCGGGCGCTCCTTTGACCTGAAGGATTCGTCCGCGCCTATTCGTTCCTCACGGCGCATGAACCGCATCCTTAACTTCGCAGCATTCCTTTCGGTCTGCGCGCTACCCGTTTCCTCGTTCTCAGCCGGACAGCCGAACATCCTCTGGCTCACCAGCGAAGACCACGGTCCGCACATGGGCTGCTATGGCGACACCTACGCGACGACGCCGAACATCGACGCCCTCGCGGGAAAGGGAATGCTCTTCAACCATGCGTGGTCGTGCGCACCCGTTTGCGCCGCGGCGCGCACCACGATCATCGCGGGGATGTATTCCACATCCACCGGTGGCGAGCACATGCGGAGCATGGTGCCGATGCCAAAAGGCACGAAGATGTATCCGCAGCTATTGCGCGAGGCCGGCTACCACTGCACAAACAATAGCAAGGAGGACTACAACCTCGCCAAGCCCGAAGGCGGCGTGTGGGACGAGTCTTCGGGCAACGCGCATTGGAAGAAGCGCAAGGACGGCCAGCCATTCTTCGCCATCTTCAATGAGACGTGCAGCCACGAAAGCCAGCTCCGCAAACGACCGCACGAGGCGATTCATGATCCCGCCAAGGTGCGCGTCCCAGCCTATCATCCCGACACACCCGAGGTGCGGCAGGATTGGGCGCAGTACTATGATCAGGTGACTCTCGCCGACGCCTCGGCCGGGAAGCGCCTGAAGGAACTCGAATCGGCTGGCCTCTCTGCGGACACCATCATCTTCTACTACGCTGATCACGGCAGCGGCATGCCGCGCAACAAACGCTGGCCGTCGAACTCCGGTCTGCAGGTGCCGATGGTCGTCTATTTTCCGCCGAAGTGGCAGCACCTCGCTCCGAAGGAATATGCCCCTGGCGCCAGGTCTGACCGGCTCGTCAGTTTCGTCGATCTCGCGCCGACGCTGCTCAGCATCATCGGCGTGCAGCCGCCGGAGTGGATGCAGGGCCATGCGTTTGCCGGCAAGTTTCAGACGGCGCCGCAGCCTTTCATCCATGGCTTCCGCGGCCGCATGGACGAGCGCTACGACTGTGTGCGCAGCGTGACGGATGGCCGATACGTCTATCTCCGGAACTACATGCCGCACCTCTCGCAGGCGCAGCATGTGAGTTATCAGTTTGAAACGCCCACCACAGTCGTCTGGAAGAAGCTGTTCGACGCAGGCAGGCTCACTCCGGAGCAATCCATCTTCTGGCAGCAACCCAAGGCGGCGGAGGAGCTTTACGATTTGAACAGCGATCCCGATGACGTTCACAACCTCGCCACATCTCCCGACCACGCAGCCGCTCTCGCGAAGCTGCGCGCAGCGCAGGAGGCTCTCGCCCTGAAGATCCGGGATGTCGGTCTCCTTTCTGAAGGCGACTTGCATCAGCGCTCCAAAGGCACCACGCCGTATGACATGGCACACGATGACCAGTTGTATCCTCTCGCTCGCATCCTGAAAGCAGCCGGGGATGCATCTTCAATGAGGGCCGACGCCAACTCGGATCTGAAAGCCGGATTTACGGACGCTGACAGCGCCATCCGCTATTGGGCGGCGATGGGCGTGCTGATGCGCGGCCCCCCTGGCATCGGCGTCGCGCACGATGAACTCTTGAACGCAGCGAAGGACAGCTCGACGCAAGTGCGGGTCGTTGCCGCGTGGGCGCTTGCGAAACATGGGAGTGATGCCGACCGCGACCACGCGCTGCCGTTGCTCCTTAATCTGGCCGACTGGGGCGCGCACGATGTCTTCACCGCCATGAGCGCGCTCAACGCCATCGGGGATCTCGGCGACAAGGCCAAGCCAATCGCCGCGCAGCTCAAGACGCTGCCCGCCAAAGGCGAGTCACCCGATGGCCGCTTTGCCGGATACGTCGCGCGCCTGCTTGCCGATTTGAATGGGACCAAGCCCGCGTTCGATGACGCGGGTGAGCCTGTTGCGAAGAAAAAGAAGGCCAAGAAGAAGTGATGCGCGTCGCCGTGATCAACGGCGGCATCCACGAGCGGCAACACAAGCGCGGAGCGGCCCGGATTATCGAACTTCCCATGCCGCAGGCAGCGTCTTCGACTCCGGGCCGTAGGTTTGTGAGACGATGAAGCCGCTCGCCTGCGAGGTATAAAAGATGCGGCCGTTGCTCACCACAGCTCCGAGACATTCGCGCGAATCGATCGCGGGGCCCGTGGAGACGAGTTTGCCGTCTTGGCTGAGGTCGATCATGTCCATGTTGGCGCCGAGCACATACGGCTCGCTCATGGTGAAGCGGCAGCAGGCGTAGTTGGTCTGGATGCTATAGACGACCTTGCCCGTCTCGCGGTCGAAGATGTTGCCTTTGCCGCGCAGGGCGTTGGAGAAGATGAATTTCTCGCCGACGCTGACGACGTTGAGCGCGCTGCTCACGGCGTCGGATTTCCAGACGAGCTTGCCGGTGTTGGCATCGAGGCAGCAGACGTAGCGGTCTTCGGTGCCAGCGTTGGCCTTGTTGTAGCCGCCGATATAGAGACGGCTGTCGCGGGCACTGAGCGTGCATTTGGCGGTGACGTAATACTCGTTGGTCTGCCACAAAACTTTGCCGGTCGCGGGGTCGATGCACATCGTGATTCCGTTGTTTTCCACGGGCAGGCCGCGACGACGTTTGGTCTCGGCGTCGTAGCCGAAGAAGACGCTGTAGTAGAGCTTGCCATCGAGCACGCAGATGCCGCAATCGTTGCCACCGCGTCCGAGGTCGAAAAAGTCTTTCTCCCACACGACCTTGCCGGTGTCGAGGTCCCAGGCCCAGAGGCGCGGGTGATGATTGGCGGGGTAATAGGGGTTGTCGTTGGAGTAGATGAAGCTCATGACTTCCTTGCCATCGGCGGGCTTCACGGGATCGCCGCCGAAGGTGTAGGGCTTCTCGCTGCCTTGCGGTGCATAGTCGCCGCTGCCGCTGGCGTAGATGGCCACCTTGCCTGCGACGACGGGCGGGAACTGTCGGCTCCAACTTGGCGATCCGGTGAAGGGCGCTTCCCAAAGCATGTTGCCCGTGGCGGCATCGAGGCAACGCACGAAGGATTTTTTCATGCCTGCCTGTGGGACCAAAAGCTTGCCATCGATGTAGAGCGGCGAGGTGAAGGACAAATACACATCCGGCCACCACCTGCGCCACAGGAGTCGTCCAGTGTCCTGCTCGCAGGCGATGATCTGGCCCTCGGCAGTGTGCGTGTAAAGCCGACCGCCACCGCACACGGGCAGGTGCTTGACCGTGCCTTCGAGGCGACGAGCCCATCTCATGCGCAACGGTGGCGCGAGGTCTTGATTGTTCGAGTTCTGCCCGGCGAAGTTGCCGTAGTTGGTGAACCAGTCGTATTTGGCATCGGCGCGTGGGCCGGTGAGGGGACTGCGGACACTCGATACGATGGGGCCGAGGAACTCGATTTGAGATGTCGCTGGCTTCTCCACGAACAAATAAAGACTGCCGTCTTCGCTCGGCACAAAGATGCGATGGTCCGCAATGGCGACCGGCGCGGTGATTGGAGCATTTGAGAGTTTGATGGTCCTGGAAAACTTGCCGCCTTTCGCGTTTGGTTGATCGATCATCGCGAGGTTCAGTGTTCCATCGAGCCCGCCCACAATTGCAAGGCTCTTCGTGATCACCGGCGGCGCGATGGCCCCTTTTGCGCTCAGCGCTTGCGACTCCTTAGAGTCCATCCGATGCCGGATCAAACCTCGATCAGTCTCCGGTCTGACGCGAAAGACCTCGTTCCCACGAATCGCCACCGGCGAGAAACTCAGCAGGCCGTCCATGCGGATGTTCGTATCCGTGCCGGGAACGAAGTCGCCGGTCTTCACCGTGTCGCCTTCGAGCCGCATGATGTCCACGCGGCCTGCGTTGTCGCGGCGATGCCATTGGACATAGACGTTGCCGTCGTCGTCCGCGCTCTGGCCGAAGGTGGCAGGGAACTCTTTGCCCGACCACTCGGGGATCTCGCCCGTGGCCTTCAGCTTTGGCGCAGCACCGGTGTCTTCGATAAACAAGGTGCGACCACCCGCAGGCACAACGACCACGTTGCCTTTGATCAGACAGATGTCGCGCGAGCAGACGAAGTGATCCTTCCACGTCACGCGGCCATCGCTGGAGGTGGGCTTCGCGCCGGGCTTCAGCGTCTTCAACATGCGCGCCTCGCAGAACTTCGCCCACTGCTCGCCGCTCCACCGGTTGCCGTCGAAGCCGACGACTTCCTTCACAAAATCCCACTGCCACTTCACCTCGCCGTCGTTCGTGATCGCGACAACCTGCGCGCCGAGCGTGGCGAAATAGACGCGATCCTTGCCGATGACGGGCGTGCTGAAGATCGGCTCATGCACGTCGATCTCCTTCACCACCGCGCCGGTCGCGCGATCCAACACATAATAAATCCCCGCCGTGGTGCCGAAGTGCAGATACTTCCCGACGATGGCTGGTGAGCTGACGTTGTTCACGTTCTGCTTGCCGCCCTTGCTATGGAACTTCCACACGGGTTTCAGCGTCGCCGCATCGAAGCAGGCACACAGCCCCGAGCCATCGACGACGAACACCATGCCATCAGCCACCACGGGCGAGGTGTAAATGCCATCGCTCATCGCCACCGCGCCTTGCAGACCGAGATTCGCCACGTCGATGTCGCGATCCGCAGCATTGCCCGAGTGCGCCGAGTTGAACATGAACTGCGGCCAGTCCTCGGCCATGGCGTTGAGGGCAAGACCGAGGGCGAGAGGTAGAAACAGAAGCTTCATGGCCTTGGGATACGGTGGGCAGCGCCAGAATTCGCAGCAGGCTTGTACGTTGTCCACGCTTCAACGTGTTTTTTCGGGATTCGCTGACACGCTGAAGCGTGTACAACGTACCTCACCCATGATCAACCGCCGCCGTTTTGTCTCCACCCTCGCCGCGACACCGCTCGCGATTGCTTCCGCCCAGGAAGCTTCGATGACAAGCTTCCCGCCGACGCGCGTCATCACAAAAGGGCCGGGATTTCATTGGTTCGCGTATTACGACAAGCTGCAGTTCTCGACGGACAATCGTTTCGTGCTCAGCCACAAGGTGAGCTTCGAGCACCGCTCGCCGACGGCCGATGACGTGATCGAGGTTGGCATGGTCGATCTGCGCGACAGGGACAAGTGGATCCCGCTCGGCAAGTCGAACGCATGGTGCTGGCAGCAGGGGTGCATGTTGCAATGGATTCCCGGCAGCGAGTCGAAGATCATCTGGAACGACCGCGAGAAGGACCGCTTTGTCTGCCACATCCTGGATGTGAAGACGGGTGAGAAACGCACGCTGCCGACGCCGATCTACGCGCTCAGCCCGAATGGCAGGGAAGCCGTAAGCTGTGACTTCGCCCGCGTGGCGGATTGCCGGCCTGGCTACGGCTATGCCGGAATCAAGGACCGCTTCTCCGATGACATGGCCCCGGAAGGCAGCGGCGTCACGCACGTGAATCTCGAGACCGGCAAATCAAAGCTCATCGTCTCCCACAAGAAACTCGCGATGACGGGCGAGGTGATGCAGAACAACCCTGATTCGAAGCACCACGCCTATCACCTGCTGTGCGGCCCGGACGGGAAGCGCTTCATCATGCTGCACCGCTGGACTCAGGCGAAGGGCGGGCATCTCACGCGCTTGATCACGGCGAACATGGACGGCTCCGACTTGCGGATCGTGATTCCGAACGGCTACGCCTCGCATTTCATCTGGCGGGATGCCACTCACATCCTCTCACAGTCGAAAGGCTGGCTCGGCAACGCGGAGTGGGGCGACTTTCTGTTCGAGGACAAGGACAACGGCATCGTCGCCGAGATCGGCCAAGGCGTTCTCGACGGCAGCGGGCACCTCACCTATTTGAAAAACAACGAGTGGATCTTGAACGACACTTACCCAAAAGGCATCCGTCGCATTCAGACGCCGCATCTTTATCACATCGCCACGAACAGGCGCATCGATCTGGGTCACTTCCCACAGCCTCCGGAGTACAAAGGTGAGTGGCGCGCGGACTGCCACCCGCGCAGCAGCCGCGACGAGCGCTGGGTATGCATCGACGCGCCTGAGGGGACGAATGGCCGGCAGCTTCACCTCATCGACATCCAGGGGCTGATGGGTTGATCGCTAGCCAGACGCCCATGTTTAGGAACGTTCCATCTTCATCCGCATGATCCGCCACATTATCTTCACGACCCTTCTCGCCCTCGGCTCCATACATGCCGCCGCGCCGGAGGAAGTGGAGTTCAACCGCGATGTCCGGCCCATCTTGTCGGAAAATTGTTTTGCCTGCCACGGCTTCGACCCGAAGCACCGCGAGGCGGATCTGCGCCTGGACACATCGGAGGGCGCGACGGAGGACCGGGATGGCTCGCGTGGCATCGTGCCGGGAGATGTGTCGAAGTCCGATGTGTGGGCGCGCATCACCAGCACCGATCCCGATGAGGTGATGCCGCCGCCGAAGTCGCACAAGCAACCGCTGACCACGAGGCAGCGCGCCATTTTGAAAACGTGGATCGAACAGGGTGCCAAGTATGAGCGCCATTGGTCCTTTGAGCCGCCGAAGCGCTCGCCAGACGTGCGGGGCCATCCCATCGATCACTTCATTCAGCAGAGACTTCGTAGCGAAGGCTTGGAGCCTTCACCTCTCGCGGATGCCACCACGCTGATTCGGCGCGTGTCTCTGGATCTGACGGGTCTGCCGCCGTCGCCTGCGGAGGTGGATGCGTTTCTCCACGCAAGCGCGAAGGATGCGGATGGCGCGTATCGCGCGCTTGTGAACCGGCTTCTCGCCAGCCCGCATCACGGCGAGCGCTGGGGGCGCTGGTGGCTGGATCAGGCGCGCTATGCGGACAGCAACGGTTATTCGATCGACGCGCCGCGCCAGATTTGGAAATATCGCGACTGGGTGATCGATGCGCTGAACGCGGACATGCCATTTGACCAGTTCACCATTGAGCAGCTCGCGGGGGATCAATTGCCGAACCCGACCCCGAAACAACTCATCGCTACGGGCTTCA
>JANOBO010000344.1:0-8194 GCA_031411695.1 Verrucomicrobiaceae bacterium | reverse complement strand
TCGCATGGCATTCGCTTTCCAATGTTTTCTACATCGTAAGAAAGTCCAAGGGCAGGACGGCGGCGATTGAGTTCATCAAAGATGTTGTGACATGGGCTACTGTGGCGGCGGTTGATCACGACAAGGCAAACAAGGCCATCGCACTTGAGTTCGCCGATTTTGAAGATGGCCTGCAAGCAGCCGCAGCAGAGGCTTGCTCCTCAGACTTGATAATCACACGCAACACAACAGACTTTGCGACCAGTCCGGTTCCGGTAATGACACCAGAGGCTTTCCTCGCCAAGCATCAAAAAGTGGTGCAACCGGCCCGGTTGCACTGAATGATCCAACGGCAATCGAGCCGATTGCCCCACCTTCTCCCGCCATGGCCCACGCACTCCTCCTCAAATTCCCCGGCACCAACTGCGATGCTGAAACCGCCCGCGCTCTCGAAGCCGCCGGGTTCACCGCTGAAGTTTTACCCATCGCGCTTCTTGAACCTGCGGCCCTAGATCGCGCGAAGATGATCGTCTTCTCCGGCGGCTTCAGCTACGGCGACTACGTGATGTCAGGCCGCATCGCGCAGCTCATCACGAAGAGCAAATTGGGCGAGCGGATGAAGAAGTTTGTCAAAGACGGCGGCTACGTCCTCGGCATCTGCAATGGCTTCCAAATTCTCACGCAGCTCGAACTGCTCCCTCGCGGGAGCCTGATCCACAACACCAGCGGCCGCTTCATCTGCCGCTGGGTGCCGCTCAAGAAAAATGGCGACACGAGTCCGTTCCTCCGCGCGCTGCCGGAAAATTTTGAACTGCCCATCGCCCATGCCGAAGGTCGCTTCGTCGGGGAGGATGGCGACGCCGACAAGTATGTGAAGGACGGTCACGCCGCGCTGCTTTACGGCGAAGACGTGAACGGCTCCTCCGCTGGAATCGCCGGTCTGCAAGACGACACCGGCCGCGTCTTCGGCCTCATGCCGCATCCCGAACGCTTCCTCTTCAAGAGCCACCACTACGATCCCGACTGGAGCACCGCCGAGCACGGCTGGGGCTACTACTTTTTCAAGGGCGTGGCGGAGGCGATCTCAAGCAACTGAATGGCCGCGCGAAATCGCATAAGACACAAAAAGGATTTGTTTTTGCGCCTCCTGCGCCTTTTTGCGGCCAACTCATTTTCCCATGTCCAAGCACACTTACAAACAAGCCGGCGTCGATATCCACGAGGCGGCGTCATTCGTCGATGACATCGGCGCGCTCGTGAAGCGCACGCAGCAGAAGCGCAAGCTGGCCAACGCCTTTGGCCTCTTCGCCGCCGGATACGACCTCGGCAAATACAAGCATCCGATCATCTTCACCGGCTGCGATGGCGTGGGCACGAAGCTGGAGCTGCTGCTCAAATACGACCTGCTCGAGAACGCAGGCAAAGACCTGGTGGCGATGAATGTGAACGACGTGCTCACCTGCGGCGCGGACCCAATCCTGTTCCTCGACTACGTCGGCATCAACAAGATCATCAAGCGCCAGCTCACGCGCATCATCGCGGGCATGTCGGAATATCTGACCGCGTGCAATTGCATCTTGGCTGGTGGCGAGACGGCCGAGATGCCTGGTGCCGTGCTCGAAGGCATGGTGGAGCTATCCGGCTTTGCCATCGGCGCGGCGGAGAAAAAAGACGTGCTCAATCCCGCCGACATCAAGAAGGGCGATGTGCTGATCGGCTGGCCGAGCGCGGGCTTTCACGCGAACGGCTTCAGCCTCGTGCGGCGCATCATCGCGAAGGAGAATCTCAAGTTCAGCAAGAAGGAAGCTGCGCAGCTTCTCACACCCACTCTCCTGTATCACGAGCAATGCTGGGGCCTCAAGAAAGCCAAGATCAAGCCAGCGGCGATGGCCCACATCACCGGCGGCGGTCTCGTCGAGAACCTTGGCCGCATCTTCACGAAGCGCGGTCTCGGCTGTCATCTCCAGGTTCCGTTTTGGCAGAACGATGTGGTGCAAAAAGTTCTCCGGCACGCCGATCCCTCGGATGCTTGGGATACCTTCAACATGGGCATCGGCTGGGTGGCCATCATGGACCCGAAGCATGCAAAGAAGGCGCTGAAGGTCTCCAAAGGCGCGGTTCTGCTCGGCGAGATGGACAAGAGCGGAGAGGTGACCTGCGAGATTGCAGGACCATAGAAGTTTCCCATCCGTGAGGCACGCGATCTTCCAGTTTTGTGTGCTGCCGGTCATCCTCACGCTGGCAGGATGTCAGTCGCGGGAAGACGCCGTCGCGGAGGCGCTTATCGACCGACTCGGGAGCAGGGGTCACGCCAAGGTGCGGAGGGTGACGGGTGCCCGTTCAAGCGTCACACCGGACTGGTCTGCGCGGCGGATTCGCGGTCGAGAGCACATCGCGGATGTTTCGGGCGGCACGCTTTGGGCTGACCGGATCGAGCACTCGGAAGCAGGCGTGCGCGGAAAAGCTTCGGGCCGGGTTTTTTGGGAGCGAGGCAACAGCGTGGCGCACGGCGAGCCCCGTGGCGTGATGCCGGAGTTTGCGTACTCCGACGCAGCGTCGTTTGATCTCCGGGTGGGGACCATCCGCTTCGAGGGATTTCCAAGCGCGGAGTCGCGGCACATGCAGATGATGGCGACGTCGCCTGCGACGGTGATCTCGCTCGGCCCCGTTCTCAATCTCACGATCACCGGACCCACCCGGACGTTTTTGAACCGGCGGTCGTGACGCACGTGTTTGCCGCAGGCATTGCGCCGCGTGGCTGTCTCGGCTACTCTCCGCGCGCACATGCTTGAACCTTTCTCGGCGTTGAAAGAGGCCGGCTTCTCCTCGGTGGGGGAGGCGGAGGAACTTCCTCTCGGATGGTCGCCTGAACTTATCGCGAGTCTGGACTGGCTGCGGCTGGCGGAGCTGGCGCGCGCGGTGGCCGCAAACGCCGGCTGCGAGCTCGGAGGCTCGCAGGTTTTTGAGGACGGCTCCGTGCTCTTCGCGATGATCGAGCAGCCGAAGTCAGCGGAACCCAAGCGTGCCCTCGTGCGGCTGGTTGCGTGGAATGAGTGGAGCGCCACGCCGCAGATGGTGGAAGCCTTTGCGCATGACCTGCGGTCGGCGCGTGACGCGCGCGGCGTGATGATCGCTCCGGGCGGCTTCACTCCCGCGGCCTCACATGCGGCGGCGGAGCACCAGATTGAGCCGGTGGATGCCGCACGGCTCTGCAACACGCTGAAAATGCTGCCCCCGGACCGGAGCGACTTTTTTCATGTGATCACGACGGCGGGCGAGTTCCAGACGCCGACGTGCCCCGTGTGCCTGAAGAAGATGAGCCTCGATCCGCAGACGAGCGCGGCTGAGACGAGGCCGGTGCATTCGGAGTTTATTTTTCAGTCGAGCGCGATCGTGGCGGAGCCCGTCGTGTGCCGCAGGCTGGAAATCATGCCCGACGTGGAGGTGCAGTTCCTGCACGAGGTGCGCGCTGGCGAGATCGTGGTGCGCGGCCATGCCACGGGTGACTTCGTGTGCGAAGGCCGGTTGACTCTCGGGAGCCGCGCCACCCTGGCTGGATCCGTGGCCGCACGTGCGGTGGATGTACAGGAAGGAGGGGAGCTCCTCGGTGAAGCCCGAATCATCGAGGGCGACCTGCAGCCGATCAAACCGGTGCGACGCCGCTGGCTATGGTCCTGCCACAATCCAGTGGGGAAGCCAAACTGCGCCCGCGTCGTGTTCGAGCCTCACGGCTGAGGTCGATGCGGTGCTCTTTTTTGGAAAAAAACGCGCCGCTGAATCCCGTCAGGCAGCCACCGCATCGAGGGCCTCGTCAAACCGCGCGATGAGGTCTTCCATCGGCTCAAGCCCGGCGGAAACGCGGATGAGGAAGCGATCGGCGCCGCAGCTCTCGGCCCAGTCGAGCTCATCGTAATGCGCGAGCAGCGTGTATGGGCATACCAGCGTGAAGCTGGTGCCGAGGCTCGGGCCCTTGCAGACGCGCAACGCATCGTAAAACACGGGGCTGGCCGTCGCCGCGTCCTTCAGCACAAACGACACAAGGCAACCGTGACCGCCGCCATCCCTCTGGATGAACCGGTAACCCGGACCGCCATCCACCGACGAGTGCCAGGCCTTTGCGACTTTCGGGTGGATGCGGAGATGCTCGAATAGCGCGGTCGAGTTCCGGCTCATCACGGCGGCGCGGCCGGTGAAGTCCCGGGAGTTCACCTCGAGAGCGACTGCGTCACCGCGCCAGATTTCATGATCAGAACTCTGGCGCAGAAACGCGGAGAACGCGGCGTGATGCCTGGAGGCGCCATTGAGGATGACGCTGCCCGCCATGACGTCGCCCTCGCCGGAAAAGGCTTTCGTCAGGCTCGTGGTCACGACATCAGCGACGCGGAAGGCATCGACATTCACCACGGTGGCGATGGTGTCATCGATGATCACCGGCACCTCGGGCTGCGTGTCGGCGACGATGGAAAGCAGCCGTTCGAAATCCGCGCACCGCAGAAGAGGATTGCTAGGCGCTTCGGAGAAGATCCCGGCGATGGCCTCGCCAGCGAGCACGGCGCGGGCAGCGTCATAGTCGTGCGGATCGGTGAGAGGAAAAAAATGCACCCCTGCCCCGAACTGTTGCTGAAGCTTCAGCACATCGACATACGGGAAGTCGAGCTGCAGGGTCTTGCGCCCTGGGAACTCGCTCGTGAGCATTCGATGCACGGCGGAGTTTGCGGACATGCCTGACGGGAAAAGAAAGACATCCTCCACGCGCTGGCCGGACAGCGTGGCGAGCCGCTGGCGGAGGGTGAGCTGCGCGGCGGCACCCTCAGCGATGGTCGTTTCATCCGTCGTGCGGCCGAGGGCATGACACGCCTGCCGCGTGCTGACCACCTCGCCGCAGAAGCGCCAAAACCGCCGCGCGGCATCGTACGCCGCGCCAGCTATCACCGCCACGCCGAGCGCCTCCTCTCCGAACGCCTCGACTCTCCCGCCGGCGAAACCTTCGCGGCGGACATACGCGAGACATCGCTCCGCGTGTGTTCTTTTTGGGAACACCACACACCGCTCACCCGCCCCGGCAAACTCGCGCTCCGCCGCCTCGAAGAGCGCCCCGACGGCGGGCGGGCAACAGAAGCGGGGATACCCCGAACGAAACTTGCTCACCACCGCCGGATCCTTCTCCTCGTATCCAATCACATGCCGCCACAATGGCAGGCTGACGGAAACACCAAACTCATGGTCAGGCAGCGGGCTGCCCAGCGTGTCCTCCTGCCAGAGCGGATGTGTCAGCAGACTGTTCATGTGGGGCGTGGATCTTCAGGCTGCAAATCCACGGATGACATTGCCCAGCAACTGCAAACCGGCGGACTGGCTTTTCTCCGGATGAAACTGCACGGCGACGAGATTCTCCCGCACGATGCCGGATGTGAACTCCACTCCATACTCCGTCGTGCATGCTGCCAGCGAAGGGTCCTGCACATCAGGGTAGTAGGAGTGTACAAAGTAAAAGTGCGCCGGGTCCGGCAGACCGCTGGTGATGGACGTGGCCCGCTCGTGCCAACGCGCCACATTCCAACCCATGTGCGGAATCTTGAGATCCGGCGCGGGGCTGAACTTTCGCACGATGCCGCGCGCGACGCCGAGGCCCTCCACTCCAGGCGCCTCCTCGCTGCTCTCGAACAGCAGTTGATAGCCGAGGCAGATGCCGAGGTATGGCCGTCCGTCATCCAGCCAGCGCTTGAGCGGCTGCCACAGGTCATGCTTGTTCAAGATGCGCACAGAGTCGCCAAAGGCACCCTGGCCGGGAAACACGAGGACATCGATGCCGTCAAAATCACGCGGCGTGGCGACCAGCTTCGCGGGATGCCCGATGGCAATGAAGGCGTTCAGCACGCTGCGGAGATTTCCGGCTCCGTAATCCAGCACTCCAAGTTTCATGCCGTGGCTCAAAGCATGTCCTTCGTGCTTGGCACTCCCGTCACGCGCGGGTCCAGCGTGGTGGCTTGGTCGAGGCTTTTCGCCAAGCCTTTGAAGATCGCCTCCGCCATGTGGTGCGCATCGCGGCCGCGGACGATCTCGATGTGCAGATTGGCCAGCAACGACGACGAGAAGGCGCGCATGAACTCCTCGACGAGCTGGAAGCTGAAATTTCCACCGATGGCTTCGACACGCTTCGGCGTGTGATAGACGAGCAGCGGACGGCCGCTGAGATCGAGCGCGATCTGCGCGAGCGTCTCGTCCATCGGCAGCAGGCACCACCCGTAGCGGCGGATGCCTTCCTTCTTCCCCAGCGCCTCGCGGAAGCACTGCCCCAGCACGATCCCCGAATCCTCTACGGTGTGATGAAAGTCCACCTCGATGTCGCCGACCGCGCGGACCTCGAGGTCGAAAAGGCCATGCTTTGCAAACAACGTCAGCATGTGGTCGAGGAACGGCACGCCCGTGGCGATCTTCGATCTCCCCGCGCCATCAACGTTGAGAGTGATGGAGATGTCGGTCTCCGCCGTCTTGCGGTGGACCTCGGCTGTGCGTGCGTTTGCCATCGTGGGAAGTAAGCCGGAATGGGCCGTGGGGCAAAATAAAAACCCGCGGACACCTCTCGATGCTTCCGGCTCCACGCAGCCGCGCATTCGCCGTCCGTGCGGGCCGAGGAACGGCTTGACGAAAATGATCACTGAATGAGAGTTGCCCGGTTCCAACCATGCAACGTTTCTGGCAAATCATCTCGCTCGTCCTGCTGGTGCAAATAACACCGGCTTCCGCGTGCTGCCTGTTGCCGGCAGCATTCGAGCAGCCAGACCGGTGCTGCCAGACCGAAGAGGCTCCATTGCCCGATAGCCCGGCTCAGCCAGACGTTTGCACCAGCGATACCATCGGACACAGCCAGTTGCCTGCGGCAGCGCTCACGCCCGCGATGCTAATGGTTGAGTTGGACGACTTGGGGCTTGCGGTGCTGCGGCTTCATGAACTGCTTTTGCAGGATGCTGAATCAGTTCCCTTGATGACCACCGCGCCGCCGGAGTTGCGGACGACGTGGGTCTTTGTGAGCCGCGCGGCATTGCCCGCTCGCGCTCCTTCGGAACTGGCCTGATTTTCCGCGCGCAACGCCGCCATGAGGGCGGTGAATGAATGCGCCGGAGTGATGCACACCCGCCTTGCGGTGTCGTCTGCCTGCCTCGTGCCGAGGCTTCCTCGTGCCTGCTCTCCAATCCCAAGTTTTTCATCATGCGTTCCATTGTCCTTCTCTCCCTGCTGCTTTGTCTGCCCGCCTTCGCGGCGGACAAACCTGCTGCTGTTTCCATTTCCGAACTCGTCGCCAAGACACTCGCAGCCAATCCCGAGATTCGATTCTATGAGGCGGAGATCGCGGCGGCAAAAGCAGGCCGCGCCACGGCGGGCCGCCTCTCCAATCCTGAACTGAATCTCGATCTCGGCCAGAAGCGCGTGCGCGGCGGCGATGCGCGGGCGGAGGGTCTGGCGTATTCGGTCGCGCTCGCGCAGCCCATTGAATGGCCGGGGCGGCTGGGGTTGCGCAAGGCGATTGCGAATCGCGACATCGCCCTCGCTGAGCTGGGGCTGGAGAGATTCAAAGCGTTCCTTGCTGCGAGAGTGAAGACGCTGGGCTATGCGCTCGCGACTCAGCAGGAAAATGCGGCGGCGGCGGCAGAAGTGGCCGACCGTTTCACGAGCGTCCGCGAGGTCATCGTGCAGCGCGAGCCGGGCGGCATTGCGCCTGCGCTGGAGGCTAAGATCATCGAAGCCACCGAAGTTGTCGTGCAACGCAAAGCCGGCGAGGCAGCTGTGGAGATGCAGAAGGCGCTGTTGGAAATCAACCAGCTCATGGGCCGTCGTGCGGACACGGCTTTGCAGGTGAAGCGCGCGGAGTTTCCCAAACCAGCAGCCAGCACGCTCGCCGCCTTGCTGAACACCGCCGCCGAGAACAATTACGATCTGCGCGTGCGCCGCAGCGAGCTGGAGCAGCAGGGGCTGAAGGTCGCGCTCGCAAAGAACGAGCGCCACCCGACCTTCAGCGTCGGCCCTTCCATTTCACAAGAGCGCGCGGGCGAGAAGGAAACGATCATCGGGCTTTCGCTCTCGGTGCCGCTGCCGCTTTGGAACAATGGCCGGCCCGCAGTGAACACCGCTGAGGCGCGGCGCATCCAGGCCGAGGCCTCGTTGCAAGCAGCGCTGCGCGAAGTGGAGCGCCAGATCACCGAGGCTTGGCTGATCA
>JANOBO010000343.1:0-27349 GCA_031411695.1 Verrucomicrobiaceae bacterium | reverse complement strand
AATCCCTCTCACCCCATTCCCGTCCCCATGGGAGAGGGATCCTGACGAACTGACGCTCGAATCTGAAGTGCCACGACTGTCTCAAAGACATCGTCGCCTTCCGGCGCCGCAGCGCCCTCTTGCTCCCTTTCCCCCGGGGCTGCGTAGCCCCTGAGTCACCGAAGGGAAAGGGCTGGGGAGAGGGGCTGTTCGCCGACAAACGCCCGAGTTTACTTGATGACCACTTGCTCAACAGCATCGAGCCTTAATGCATCTCGACCGCGCAGCTTCCAAGGCCGCCGCGGAAATAGTTGAACTGCACGTGCGGGTGATCGGCGAGGAGCGACATCGGCACCGCACTGTCCGGGATGCCTTTGGAAATCATCAGCGCGGTGAGCCGCTGGCCGAGAGGATTGTCGTGCGTGCCGGCCTGCCAGATGGAGACCTTGTCGGCCATCCAGGTTTCCTTCGGCCCCACCGTGATGGCCAGCTTGGGCACCATCGTGATGTTGCCCCCGCCGCTGGTGCGCGCGTTCTGCGCGAGCGTGATGGGATGCAGCTCCACGATGCGCGTGCCGAGCTTCCGATACTCGGCTGGCGATGGCGGCTCGCTTTTGAATTTGCCCGTGCGCTTGAGCGGATCGTTGAACGCCCAATGCTTGATGTCGCCCTGGCCGCCCTGCATCACGGCGCAGCGCGCACCGGCGTGCCAGGACTTCACATACGGCGCGACGTCGCCCTTCGGAAAATGAAGCTGCGTGTCCGGCATCACGAGCTTCTTGCTGATGCGACTGAAGCACATCTCGCGGTCCGCTTTCTCGAATGACAGCGGATGCGTGACGGGCGTCTCCTTCTGCGTGTGCTCGTCATACCATTCGTCCATGCCCCAGAAGTGCGCGTGCTTGAGGGAGATGCCGAGTTCGTTCACGAGGCGCGCCACGAGCGGGAGCTGTTCGGTCGGTCCGATGGGGCCGCAGATCCCGACGGGATTGTCCGCCGTGGCCTGCTTCCATGCGTGGATGTACTCGAGTGCTTCGGCGAGATAAAAATCCTCGAGCGTGTCATACATGACGACCTTGAAGCCGGGTCGGGAAAGCTTCACGAGGTCGCGCTCGGTGAGCCTCGCGGCGTCGTTGATGAGATCGCTCTCGAGTGTGGTGTAGTCCCACCAGTCGGGGGCGATGTGGCTGAGCTTGCGTGGCATGGTGGCGGCGTGGGTGGAGGATTTGTGAGGAGGCAGCGACGGAGATGGATGTCTGTTTTCGCGGGTCAGATGCGGATGAAAATTTTTCGACGATAAAGTGCCCACATCAAGATCCAAAGTGCGAGAAAAATGAAAGTGCCGAGAATCGAAATCGCAAAATCCTGGCCGAGCACATTCAAGGGAAAGACCTTGAGGTTAAAGTGATGAGCCTCGGCCAAGACCGCCTCGGCGAAATGAGCGAGCACGTACATGAGGATGGAATTCATGCCCAGGACACGCAGCGGCAGCGACCAGCGGTTGATGCCCAGGGTGTCATTGATGGCATGAAACATCGCCATCATGACGAAGCACCAACCGCCGCTGAAGAGCGTCCACGACGGCGTCCAGAGCTTCTTCACGCTTGGGCAGATGCCGGATGCATCGAGGATCATGCCGGCGAGCAAGGAAAGCGCGCCGGCGATGAGCAGACGCTTGATCGCGCGCGCGCCCTGATGGCCGTCCCGAAACCATTGCCCGGCGATGAGGCCGAGAATCATCGTGCCGAGCGTGGGGATGAAGCTCAGCGTCGAATAGCCTTCGGGATTGCCGCGGAACGTGTCGCCGAACGGGAAGAGATTGAGGAACCACATGTCGAAGGCCCAGGCTGCGTTCGTGTTTAGGTTCCAATGCGCTGCAAATCCTGTGAAGTCGTGCGACCAATCAGCGGGGATGTCCGCAGCCAAGCGGTCAAATCCCGCGCTGGGCAACGGGTGCAGGGCGAACACCGCCCAGTATCCGATGAGGATGACGGCAAACGCGGACCAGCGCGCGCGTGTGCCCGCGAAGCCGAGCAGGAAGAGAAACGGATAACCGAGGCCGATCTGCGACAAGGTGTCCTCGTAGGTCCAGTGGATCTGTTTCTCGTCGATGAACCGCAGCACCACGCCGAGGCCGACGAGCATGAGCGCGCGCAACAACGCGTGCCGCACCAGCGCGGCTTTGGGTTGACCTTTCGCCAGCCGGCTGCCGATGGAGAACGGCAACGCCACGCCCACCATGAAGCTGAAGGCTGGCTGGATGAGGTCGTGCAAGGACCAGCCCGTCCACGTCACATGATCCGAGTGGAAGCTGATGAACCGCCAAAGAGCGCTGGCGGGATAATGTGCCGCGACCACCGGGAGGTGCATCAGCTCGGCCGCCATGAGGAACATGGCGAACCCCCGAAAAGCATCAAGGGAGAGAAGCCTTTGCGGCTTAATTGCGGTAGCTTCCATGTGGACGCGCATTCAATCAGCGGGATGTGGCAATTCAACACCAACATCTGCCGGGGGAATAAATACAGAGGGCGGATGCTGCCATCCGCCCTCGAGGTGTGTCCGCGTGTGACTGCGCGTGAGAGATCAGATGCCCGCCGCGCTGTAGTCCCAGCCTTGGCGATACGCGGCGCGCTTGACCAGCGCGTTCGCTTCCTCGTTGCCTTTCACAGACTGCGTGGCGTTGTCCCACTCGATGACCTTGCCGGGCTGTGACAGCGCTAGATTGCCGAGCAGGCAAAGCTTCGTCAGCGGCACGGAGTAGTCAAAGTTGCTGCCACACACCTTGTCCTGCTCAATGGCGCGGATCAGCTCCAACTGCGGCTTGCCCTGCGCGAGGCTGCGCTCCAGCGTTTTCGGAGTGCTCTGGGCAAACTTCACGAGCTTCGGCCGGTCGCCGATGACCTCGAGATGCTCGCAGTAATCGCCCGCGTTCAGGATGCTGTCCTCCTCGCCCACGATGATGAATCCGCCGATCATCTTGTTCCAGTCGCGCGTGGCCTCGAGCTTTGCGGGACGCTCCGGCTTCATCGCCTGGCCGTCCTTCTTGCCCTCATACCAGTGCAGCTTGATCTCGCCGTACTTGGGATGCTTGAAGTAACAGACGACGTGTGACCACGTCGGCCAGCTCACATCGGTAAGCTCGCCGCATTCGGCCTCCATCTTGTAGGGCTCGCCGAGATCGCAGGCGAAGAACGGGCCGTCCATGATGTGGCAGCCCATGTCGCCCATCGCGCCCGCGCCGAACTCACGATGTCCGCGCCATGCGAAAGGATGCAGCCCATCGGTGAACGGGCGGTCGGGGACGCTGGCCAGCCAGCTCGCCCAATTCAGCGAAGGCGGCGCCTCCTTGCTGGCATACTTGGCCTTCGCGTCATTTCCCTGCGGCCAGATGGGGCGGTTCGTCCACACATGAATTTCCTTCACGTTGCCGACGATGCCGGCCTGCATCCACTCCTTGAGCTGTCGGATCTGCTCGCCGGTGTGCCCTTGGTTGCCCATGTTTGTCTTCACGCCTTTCTTCTTCGCGGCTTCGTGAAGTTGATTCGCTTCCCAGATGCGGTTCACCAGCGGCTTCTGCACGCAGACGTGCTTGCCGCGCTTGATGGCATCCATCGCCGCAGGGTAGTGCGCGTGGTCCGGCGTGGACACGGTCACCATGTCAATCTTGTCGCCCATAGTTTCAAACATCTCGCGGAAGCTCTCGAACATCTTCGCGTCTGGATACTTCGTCTGCGCCTTGGCCAGACGGTCGCGGTCCACATCGCAGATGGCCACGATGTTCCCGCCCTCGGCGGAAATGCCGACGTCTGACTCACCCTTGCCGCCCGCGCCGCCGATGCCGGCCACATTGACTTTTTTTCCGCCTCCCTGCTGCGAGAACAGAAGATTCGGCATGAAGACGCCTCCGGTAACGGCGGCGGTCTGGCGGAGGAAGTCACGGCGGGTGTGTGGGTTCGGTCGGATCATGGCGCGGAGTTTGTGAGAGCAGGACAAAACTGTCCAGCGTGAAGTTCCTCTCTCAGTCACGCGACCGCGCTTCGGCCCCTGCGAAAGAGGCACCGATGGCCGACGTCAGGGTCAGGCAATTTCCAGCCTTGGGCAGAAGTTCAACAACTCCACCTCCACGGCGTGTTTCTTCGCGGGCTGGATTTCCACCACGCTGATGCTGCCGTACTCAATGTTGAAGTGCGCCATATGCTTCAGCGGCATCTCCAGCAGCATCGATAGGATGACGCGGATGATGCCGCCGTGGCAGAACACGGCCACCGTGCGATTCGGGTTGTCGCGCAAAATTTGCAGCAGCGCAGGCTGCACGCGGTCGGTCAAATGTCGCGCTGTCTCGCCATTGAGGATGCCGGTGTCCTCGATGATCTCCAGCCAGTCGAAGGCGCTGACGCCGAACGTCTCCTGCACCTGATCCCAGCGATGCCCGGTCCAGTCGCCGAAGTCCATCTCGCGCAATCCATCGACGATCTCGGGTTCGATGCCGCGCGATGCGATCAGGGGTGCCATCGTCTGCCGCACGCGCTCCATCGGGCTGGCGTACACGGCGTCGAGATGCGTGTCGGCCAGCCAGCGCGCGATGGCCTCGCCCTGCGCGTGGCCGCGCGGTGAAAGGGACATGTCGATGCGGCTGCCGCCGAAGACCTTGTGGTAGCGCTCCTCCACCTCGCCGTGGCGCATCAAATAAAGCTGGGTCGGGTGGCCGGGCAGATGGGATTTCACGCGCGCACATGGAGCGCGCCCGTGTGATTCCGCAAGCGGAGGCTCGGTGCAGCGACGGCATGGCCGCGTGGATCAAAAGCGTGAGCCGCGTGGCGAGGCGCAATACACGAGCCACGCGAAGCGTTTTTTTGCCAAGCCCATGCACCCCGTCGAACACCAGATCCTGCAAAGCCGCCGTGAGTTTCTGACCACGAGCGCCAATGGCATCGGCGCGCTGGCACTCGGCGCGATGCTCAGCGAGGCGGGCGTTCTCTCGGCAAACACCGTCGCCGGCACGGACCCGCTCACGCTGCGCGACCCGCATTTTCCCGCGAAGGCGAAGAACTGCATCTTCATCTTCCTCGAGGGCGGGCCGAGCCAGATGGATCTCTTCGATCCAAAGCCAAAGCTGAACGAGCTGCACGGCCAGGCGCTGCCGGAAAGCATGACGAAGAACGTGCGCTTCGCCTTCATCCGCAAGGAAACCGCGCGGCTCATGGGCACCAAGCGAGTCTTCAAAAAGCACGGCCAGTGCGGCATGGACTTCAGCGATTACCTCCCGCACATGGCCTCGTGCGCGGATGACTGGCTGATGATCCGCTCGATGCACACGGACCAGTTCAATCACCACCCTGGCCAGCTCGTGCTGCATTGCGGCCGCCCCGTTTTCGGACTGCCGACCATTGGCTCGTGGCTGAACTACGGGCTCGGCAGCGAATCGAAAAACCTGCCCGGCTACGTCGTGCTAAGCGCGGGCCGTGGCACCAGCGGCGGCGCGTCACTGTGGCAGAGCGGGTTTCTTCCATCGTCCTACGCCGGCGTGCTGTTCCGGAACAAAGGCGAGGCGGTGTTGAATTTGAAAAACCCCGCCGGCCTGCCGATGGAACTGCAGCGCAAAGGGCTGGACGCGCTGATGGAGCTGAACCAGTCCCGCCATGATCAATTCAAGGACCCCGAGATCGCCAGCCGCATCGCCGCTTATGAGCTGGCGTTTCGCATGCAGGCCTCCGCGCCGGAGCTGATCGACATCAAGGACGAGAGCGCGAAGACCCTGGAAATGTACGGCGTGAACCGCCCCGATCCGCCGATCAAGGCCGTGCGCGGCGGCGGCCCCGGACAACATAAGGCCTTCGCCACGAACTGCCTGCTGGCCCGCCGCCTCGTGGAGCGCGGCGTGCGTTTTGTCAGCATCCAGCACGCCTCGTGGGATCATCACTCCGATCTCGACAACGAACTCGGATTCAATGCCAGCATGGCGGACCAGCCCGTCGCCGCGCTCATCAAGGACTTGAAGCAGCGCGGCCTGCTCGACAGCACCATGGTCGTCTTCGGCAGCGAGTTCGGCCGGACGCCGCTCGGCGAGAATCGCGGTGGCAGACCTGGCGTGACGGGACGGGATCACCATCCGTTTGCGTTCACGATGCTTGCTGCCGGCGGCGGGCTGAAAGGCGGCCAAATCTACGGCGAGACTGACGAGATCGGCTGGGGCATCACGAAGGATCCCGTCGATCTGCACGACTTCCACGCCACGATGCTGCATCAGTTCGGCTTCGATCACCTGCGCCTCACGCACCGTTTCTCCGGACGAGACTTCCGCCTCACCGACGTCTCTGGCCGCGTGATCAAAGAGTGGATCGCCTAGTCAGCACCGACGGCGCGCCCACGCTGTCTGGCGCCTCATGTGACGAAGCCGTGCGCTGGCGGGCAGATCACGCGCGCTATTTCCAAGGATGCGTTTTGGCAAAAGATGCTGGTTTGACAAGTGATCCCAGTTCCTTGCCTTCTTTGTCGAACACCCGGATCCAAATGCCTTTCCAGACATCCCGCTCGGGTCTGACCATTTTGTTTCCAGGGTTTCCAAACGGCATCTCCTTCGAGTTTACCGTTTTTTTCTCCAGTTTTTTTAAAAGTGGAATCTCGACCTTTCCGTCGAGGTTGCTCATCGCGTCGAGCGGCCTGCCATTCGCATCGAGTTGTTCGAAATAAAAGACCCGGTATCGAACCTCAAGGTCGGGAAGATCCCGGCCGGAACTGTTTTGAAGCGTGATCCGGTAGGCCCAAATTTCTGTTTCGTCGTCCCCGTTGGGGCTTGAGTTGTCCTTAAAACTGTCGGCCGAGACGACCCTGATCGAGGTAGCTGGGTCTGCCATCGAGAGCGCCGGGAGGACAACAACACACACGGCGATGAAGAGGAGAGCTGATGACGTTTTCATTTGGGAATGGATTGTGGTTTCTGAGGTGAAAGTGAATTCCACACAGCGTGCCAGTCACACCCGCTCACCGTACTTTTGAAAATGGAGTTCACGGGCTTGCTCGACCCATTGCTCCCTGCGGATGCGATCTTTAAAGGCGAGGAGGTTGGAGAACTCGTGGATATTCTCGTGACTCCAGAGCGCGATTTGTTTGAATGTGAAGACGCCGTAGTCGTTGAGCTTGCGCTCGATCACGGAGGCGACGCCCCTCAGATGACTGAGATCGTCAGCGAGTCCCGGCGGCGTGGAATACACCAGACCGCGTTGCGGATCCTGATGCGGGTGCGAGGTGCCGTTGGAGGCGGGAAGGGGAGGTGAATGGTCCGTCTCAACGATGACGCTGGCTGGGTCCGCGGCGGCGGGTGTCTCGGGCATTAAATGTTCCGTCATCACCACCGGGCGCTCGGAGCTTGGAGGATTTACGGGCGTGTCTTGCTCCTCCCGATGTCTCGTGTCGTGCTCCTCGTCGTGCCGTGTCCGATGTTTTGGCTTCACCTTCGCGGTAGTGGATGGCTTGCGTGCGTGCGTCGCTGGCATTGGAGATTCGTGAACTGGCGCTGGCGGTTCAAGAGGCGCGACTTGAGGCTCAGCCGGTGGCGGAGCAGTCGGCACCACCGATGAGCCCGGGTTCTGGTGCAGGATCGCGGCGGCCGCATCGAGGAAGGAACTGATCACTGAATCCGGCTCGGCATCGGCGGGGCGCGGCTGCGGAGTGACCTCGACGAGCGGTGCATCGACAGCGAGGGAAGCACGGCTGGCCTGCTCGGCCAGCTTCCGCTTGAGGGTGACGATGTCGTCTTTCAGTGACTCGCACTCCGCCAGGGCCTCGCGTCGCTGCTTCTTGTACTTCGCCCACGTAAGCCAGCCAAAAATAAGGCCCGCCGCGAAAAAAATAGCCGCGATGATCACGACGAATGCCGTGCTGTGCAGCAAAAAGTAGATCAACGGATCGGACGAGAGAAGGCTGAAGTCGGGTCTCATGAGACGGGCGCTATTTTACCAGCATTTCGACCCGCGCACCGGATTCCTTGGCGGGATCCACCTGAACCGGTGCCTGTGGATGAAGCGCGCCGATGTCCAGCACTTCCATTTGTGACGCGCTGAGGCCGAGCGCGATCAGCCGCGCCTTCACCACCTCGCATCGCGCCTGGTGTGTGGCCGGTGATTCTGCGTCCCCGCCGCCCGCTCCGCTGAGAACAAGCTGCAGCCCCGGTCCGCACTGGACGAGCAGGGGGGCGAGCGCAACGAGCTCAGCCTCCTCCTCGGGTGTGAGCACGTTTGCCGCAGCATCAAAGTGCACGGCGGTTTGTTTCAGCGCATCAACCACGGGAGTGAGCGTGCCATCGGCCACCACCGACTCCGCGCGGTAGCCTGGAAGCTGATACACGGAGGGATAAATCGTGAGAACGGCATCGACCTTCGCCGCGCCGCTCACGCCGCGCAGCAGAGCGAGCCACTCGGCCTCCATCTCGCGCGTCGCATCCGCGACGATGCGTGGCGCGCCGTCGTCGTTGAATGACAAAGTGCCGGGCGTGGGGACGCTGAAATAGCTTTTGAGAAAGAGCGGGAGCGCGTTGCTCTTCGTGAAGACCGCATCCTGGATGTGCGGCGCCCCGATCAACGCGCTGGTGTCCACCGTCCAGCCGCCGGGATTGTCCTGCGTGGCCTCGATCACCGCCTGCTTTGCCGCTGCCGATGGTAGCGCGCCTTCCAGGAAGTAGGTGCCGCCGGATTTGCGGATTGCGAAAGACGCTGGCGTCCGGAGGCTGGCCAGAATCGGCTTCAGCAGCCGGTGCTTCGGCGTGATGTCTCCCGTGCCGTCCTCACTCGCGATGACGAATGGAGAGATGCGCAGCGTCCTTGCATCGACGGTGAGGTCGGGACGGAACTCGCCGACGACGCGGATGACGGTCTGCACGGATCTCTCGTCAGGGAGCCAGCCACTCAGTGTGAGCTGCTGGCCGTCAACGCGGGCATCCACCCGCGCCGGCACGACGATGAGGTTGTTGCGCTCCACAAAGTGGATGCCGTTGATGCCGCGTACTGAGCTGGCGGCGCGCTGGCGCATCTCCACATCGTGCGCGGTGCCTGAGATCGTGACGTCGAGGTTGTCGAGCTTCACATCGCCATTCGTGATGCCGACACGCGCCAGCTCGCCGAGCGCGCGGCTCGCCAAGGCGGGCTTCAATTCCTCGTCGTAAATCCACCAATGCGCGAGCACCAGCACGGGGATCAGGATGATGGAAGCGAGGACGATGAGGAAGCGCATGGCTGGCAGGAGAAACCAAAGAGGGCACGTGGGTGTCCGGCGTTGACAGCAAGCCGGGGAAACGGATAATCCGGCTCCCCCGGCCCGGCGCGTACGTTGAAAGGTGCGCCAGTCAGAGGCAAGCAGCATTTCACTCCCACCTCACATCCATGTCCATCGTCATCGCCGGAACCATCGCCATCGACAACGTCATCACCCCCACGCACAAGAAGGAAAACCTGCTCGGCGGATCGGCATCCTACGCGGCGCTGGCGGCCAGCGTGTTCTGCCGGCCGGTGCATCTCGTCGGCGTCATCGGCCATGATTTTCCAAAGGAACACCTCGACCTGATCGAAAGCCACGGCATCACGCTGGATGGTGTGGAGCGGAACAGCGGGGAATCCTTCACCTGGACCGGCGAGTATTTCAACGACATGAACACGCGCACGACGCACAAGGTGGGCATCAATGTGCTTGAGCATTGGCAGCCCGAGGTCAAAGGCGCGGCGGCGGGAGCGAAGATCGCCGTGCTGGCGAACATGAGCCCGGACAATCAAATGCAGACGCTGGAGCAATGCAGCGGCGCGGAGTTCATCGCGGCGGACACGATGGACCTGTGGATCGGCATCGCCAACGAGCGTCTGCATGATGTGCTGAAGAAGATCGATCTTCTCGTGATCAACGAAGGAGAGGCCAAGGAGTTCGTGGGCACCAGCAACCTCGTCGTCGCCGGCCGCAAGCTTCAGGCGAAGGGACCGCGCTTCGTCGTCGTGAAGCGCGGTGAGCACGGCAGTTTTCTCTTCGGAGAGAAGCCGGAGGACTTCTTTGCGTGCTCGGCATACCCGCTGCACTCCGTTTTCGATCCGACCGGCGCAGGTGATTCCTTTCTGGGTGGCATGGCCGGCTGGCTGGCGGCAAACGGGCGGACGAAGCCGACGTTCGAGGATTTGAAGACCGCCGTCGTGCACGGCAGCGTCACGGCGAGCTACACGTGCGAGGCCTTCAGCACGCTGCGTCTTCAGGATGTGACGAAGGAAGATGTGGCCGCGCGCATCAGCGAGCTGCGCAGCTTCACAGCGTTCGCCTGAGCGCAGGTCGCTGGTATTTCGCGGGGGCGCGCCGCATCTCGAACGCTGGCCGCAGGCTGGAAGCACTTGCGGACGGCGATCTGTGAGACACCATCCACGCCCCCATGCTTTCCGTCTCCAATGCCAGCAAGACCTACGCAGGCCGCACCTTGTTCAGCGGCGTTTCCTTTCACATCAATCGCGGAGAGAAGATCGGCCTGATCGGGCCAAACGGCGCGGGGAAATCCACCTTGTTTTCCCTTTTGCTCGGCGAGGCGACGCCCGACGACGGACAGGTGACGATGGAGAAAGGGATCACCTTTGGCTTCCTGCCGCAGGAGAGCGCGCCGGTGGACGACCTCACGGTGCTGGATCTGGCCACTGGGCATCTGCATGAGCACAACCGCAGGGAAGATGAGCCGAAGGCCAAGCGCATCCTCAACGGGCTGGCGTTCCGTGAGAGTGACTTCGACCGCAACGCGCGCACGCTGAGCGGCGGCTGGGTGATGCGCGCGCACCTCGCGCGGCTGCTCGTGCAGGAGCCGGACCTGCTGCTGCTCGATGAGCCCACGAACCATCTCGACCTCGAGTCGCTGCTCTGGTTTCAGGAGTATCTCAAAGGTTATCCCGGCGCGATCCTCATGATCTCACATGACCGCGAGTTCCTGAACCAGCTCACGGGCGCCATCCTCGAGATCGCGCACAGCAAGGTCATCCGCTACCGCGGGAACTACGACGCCTATCTGGGGGAGAAGGCGGCGCGGGAGGAGCAACTGCTCGGCGCGTATGAAAATCAGCAGCGCGAGATCGCCAAGCTGAAGACCTTCGCGGATCGCTTCAAGGCAAAGGCAAACTTCGCCTCGCGCGCGCAGGACAAGCTGAAGATGATCGACCGAATGGTGAAGATCGATGCGCCGGTGGCCGACGAGAAGACGGTGAAGTTCCGTTTCCCGCAGCCGCCGCGCTCCGGGCAGCGCGTGATCGCGCTCAAGAGCGTGGACTTTGCCTATGGGACGCAGACCGTGTACTCTGGCCTGAATTTCGAGATCGAGCGCGGCGAGCGGATGGTGCTCGTGGGGCCGAACGGCGCGGGGAAATCGACGCTGCTCAAGCTGCTGGCTGACGCGCTTCAGCCGCAGGCAGGCAAGATGGAGCTGGGCCACAATGTGAAGCCTGGCTACTTTGCACAGTATCGCGGGGATGTGCTGAACATGAAGCACACGGTTCTTCAGTCGGCCATGGATGTGCAAAGCCGCCCCGGCGAAAACATGGCGCGCACGATCCTCGGCTCCTTCCTGTTTCGCGGCGACGATGTCTTCAAGCCAGTCGGCATTCTTAGCGGCGGGGAGAAGTCGCGCCTCGCGCTTGTGCGCCTGCTGCTTGATCCGCCGAACCTCCTGCTGATGGACGAGCCGACAACGCATCTCGACATGGGCAGCATCGACGCGCTGGTGAACGCGTTGGAGGATTACGAGGGCACGCTGGTCTTCATCAGCCACGACGTTTACTTCATCCGCGCGATGGCGCGCAGCGTGATGCACATCTCGGCGGGCGTGCTCACGCCGTATGCAGGGGACTATCAATACTACCTCGACAAGACGAAGGCGACATCCGCGCGCGAGGCGCTGACTGCGACGCTGACGAACCAACAGCCTGACAGCTGGACCAAGGCGTCGGCTCCGCAAGTCACGTCAGGCGGCGGCGGCAAGACGAAAGAGCAAAAACGCCAGGAAGCCGAAGCCCGCAACGCACGCAGCCGCGCGAAAAAGGACCTCGAGCAACGCATCTTCATCACCGAGGCAAAAACGGCGAAGCTCGAGGTGCGGCGCAATGAGATCCACGAGTTGCTGCGCGATTCGGCGACCTATGGAGACGGCGCGAAGGCTGCGGAACTGCAGCGCGAGCTGGATGACACGGACGCCCGCATCGAGCGGCTCACGGCGGACTGGGAGAAGGACACCGTGCAGCTTGAGGCGCTTAACGCGGGCTCCACAGTGGTTTCGTGAGCGAGGTCGGAATGAAAAAGGGCGGACCTTCCGGTCCGCCCCATTGTTGATGGTATGCGCAGCGTGAGCGCTTTGATCAGCCTTGCTGCGACGCCGTTTCCGGTTCGGGCAGGACGTCTTCCTTGACGTCCGCCGTGAACTTCAGGCCCTTCTTTTCATCGTCATAGATCACCTTCACGATGTCGCCTTCCTTGATGTCGCCACGCAGAAGATGCTCGGCAAGAGGGTCCTCAATGTGCTTCTCCACAGCGCGGCGCATGGGTCGCGCGCCATATTGCGGATCGTAGCCTTCCTTCATCAGGAACTCGCGCGCGGTGTCGTCCAGCGTAACGTGGATATTCTTGTTCTTGAGGCGGGCCACGACCTTGCCGACCTCGAGTTCGACGATCTTCGTGAGCTGGGTCTTCTCCAGCATTTGGAAGACGACGATGTCGTCGAGACGGTTCAGAAACTCAGGCTTGAAGTACTTCTTGGAAGCTTCTGTGATCTTGCCCTTGATGCCCGCGTTGTCGGCGGAATCCTGGCCGATGGCGCCGAATCCAAGCGAGCTTTGCCGCTTGATGCCCTCGGCTCCGACGTTCGATGTCATGATGACGATGGTGTTCCGAAAGTCGATCTTGCGCCCGAAGTTATCCGTGACCTGGCCTTCCTCGAGAATCTGGAGAAGGAGATGCATCACATCGGGATGCGCTTTCTCGATCTCGTCGAACAAGACGACCGAGTAAGGACGACGACGCACGGCTTCCGAGAGCTGGCCGCCTTCCTCATAGCCGACATAGCCGGGAGGCGCGCCGATAAGGCGGGAAGCGGTGTGCTTCTCCATGTACTCAGACATGTCGATCTGGATCAGCGCGTCCGCCGTGCCGAACATGAACTCGGCCAGATTCTTCGCGAGGAAGGTCTTTCCGACGCCGGTGGGTCCGAGAAACATGAACGTTCCGATGGGGCGGCGCGGGTCCTTCAAGTCGGCACGTGAGCGGCGCAGGGCTTTGCTGATGGCGGTGACCGCCTCGTCCTGTCCGATGACGCGGGTTTTGAGTTCCTCCTCCATCTTGAGGAGCTTCGCTGCCTCTGCCTGTTCCATTCTCTGCAGAGGAACACCAGTCCACTTTGAGATGACCGACATCATGTCGTCCTCAGTCACGTCCACGATGCGCTCCTGATTGTTAGAGCGCCAAGTTTCTAGCAATTCGTCAAAGCGGCGCTTGGCCGACTTTTCCTTGTCACGCAGATGCGCGGCTTTTTCAAAGTCCTGCTCTTTGATCGCGGTTTCCTTATCGATGCGGATCTCCTCGATCTCACCGTCGATGGCCTTGAGTTCCGGCGGCCGGGTCATTGCGGAAATGCGCGCCTTGGATCCGGCTTCGTCCATCACATCGATGGCCTTGTCGGGCAGGAATCGCGCGGGCAGGTAGCGTGAGCTGAGCTTCACGGCGGTCTCGAGCGCGATGTCGCTGAAGTGCGCCTTATGATGCATTTCGTACTTGCCCTTGAGGCCCTTGAGAATCTTGATCGCGTCCTCGACCGATGGCTCCTCGACCTTCACGGTCTGGAAGCGGCGCTCGAGCGCGGCGTCTTTCTCGATATACTTGCGGTACTCGTTCAGTGTCGTGGCACCGACACATTGCATTTCACCGCGGCTCAGCGCAGGCTTGATGATGTTGCTCGCATCCATCGCCCCTTCCGCTGATCCGGCGCCGACGATCGTGTGTAGCTCGTCGATGAAAAGGATGACATTCTTGGTGCGACGGATCTCATCCATCACAGCCTTGATGCGCTCCTCAAACTGGCCGCGGTATTTCGTGCCCGCGACCATAAGCGCGAGGTCGAGTGTGATCACTTTCTTGTCCCTCAAGATCTCCGGCACGTTTCCGACAGCGATCTCCTGGGCCAAGCCTTCCACAATCGCCGTCTTGCCCACGCCAGCCTCGCCGATGAGCACAGGATTGTTCTTGGTGCGTCGGCACAGGATTTGAATCACTCGCGCGATTTCCTCCGAGCGGCCGATCACGGGATCCAGCTCATTCTTCTGCGCCAGTTCCGTGAGATCGCGACCGAAGGCGCGGAGGGCAGGGGTCTTCGAGTCCTTCTGCTTGCCCGCCGTAGCGGTCTGTCCTTGCTGCGCCTCGTTCTCATCGTCCGAATCGTCGTCGGACGATGTGAAGTTCGGGTCGAGTTCCTTGAGGATCTCGTTGCGGGCCTTGTCGAGATTGATGTCGAGATTGCGCAGCACCTGCGCGGCGACGCCTTCACCCTCGCGGAGAAGTCCGAGCAGAATGTGCTCGGTGCCGACATACGAGTGATTCAAGGCCTTCGCTTCCTTCGATGCCAGCGCGAGGACTTTCTTCACACGCGGAGTGTAAGGGATGTTCCCCACCATTTTGGTTTCGGGGCCGGTGCCGACCTGTTGTTCCACCTGCATGCGCACGGTGTCCAAGTCGAGGCCGAGCTTCTGAAGAACATTCACGGCGACGCCTTGGCCGAGCTTGATGAGGCCGAGCAAAAGGTGCTCTGTGCCGACATAATTGTGATTGAAACGATCTGCTTCTTTGCGGGCGAGGGCGAGAACTTGCTGGGCACGCGGTGTGAAATTATTCATCATTTTGCTCCGGGTTAGAGGTCTCCGTTGGATTTGGGGTTTCGAGACGGGACACGTTACTCGGCCCGTCAATGGATTGCAAACGGTGGCGCGTTATTTCAGCCCGCAAGCTGTCGCGTTCTTCAGCGGACAACTCGCGTTTTGCCTGAAGCTGCAGATGCGCGGGCTGATTCTCCAGCAGCAGCAAGTCTAGGATGCCTCGGTCGCAGCTCGGAATCAGATCGACGTCAGCGCCGAGGCGCAGCATCGAGAGCAGGTTCAGCGCTTCCTTGGAACTGAGAACATGCGCATATTTAAGGATCGCATAGGCGCGGCCGACTTGATCGCTGAGCATCGTGAGGTTGTCCTCGAGCAGCTTGGCGCGCGCGGCCTTCTCCGAAGCGATGACCTTCTCGATCACCTTCTCGATCTGCAGGATGATCTCGCTCTCACGCTCACCGAGCGTGTGCTGGTTTGAGATCTGAAAAAGGTTTCCGAGCGCGTCGGTGCCCTCGCCATAAAGCCCGCGCACGGCAAGCCCGATCTTGTGCACGGCCTTGATCACTTGATTGACTTGGTCCGTCAGCACCAACGCCGGCAGGTGAAGCATCACAGATGCGCGCATGCCGGTGCCGAGGTTTGTCGGGCACGCGGTCAGGAATCCGAGCTTACCATCAAACGCATAAGGCAGGCGGCCTTCCAGTTCGGTGTCGGCACGATCCACGAGTTCAAAGGCGCTGCGTAGGTTCAGTCCGGGCCGGATGCCTTGGATGCGGAAGTGATCCTCCTCGTTGATCATGATCGAGAGGCTCTGCTTTCTCTCCACGGCGACGGCGCAGCCCGTGGAGCGTGCGGCGTGCTCGCGGCTGATGAGGTGCCGCTCCACGAGCACCTGCTTCTTGATCTTGCTCAGCGTGCTGTACTCCTCGCTGTAGCCACCTCTGATCTCAGGGAGTGCCTCCACGATCGGGCGCACCTCGTGCAGCAGCGCCATCCGCTGGCTCTCAGAGCTGAAGCCTGGAAACGGATGCCCGCGCAGATTTCGCGCGAGGCGCACGCGGCTGGTCATCACGATGTCAGAATGCGGGCCGCTGCCTTTCATCCAGTCCGCTGGATTCTTGATCAGTGTTTGAAAGCGCATCATGGCTGGAGTGAGGGTCCTGGGTGATCGGACATCGTGAATGGTTACGCGCTCAAAGTGCCGCAGGGTGCGGATGCTCACAAGAGTCTTTGCCGCGCAGGCTTTGATTTGCGCACAGGCTGCGGCGCGGGATCACAGCGCGCTCTTCGCGGCTTTTTTTCTGGCCTTCTCCAGCTCTGACTTGAGACGCGCGGCGTCTTCGTAGCGCTCCTCGCGCACGGCTGTGGCGAGGTCATCCGTCAGGCCGCTGAGCTGGTCGGTCACCTCGCGCTCGACCGCGAGCCGATGCGGCACCTTGCCCACGTGCTTCGTGCCTTTGTGCATCGCCTTCAGCAGACTCTCGAGCCCGTCGCGAAAGGTGCTGTAGCACTCCGGACAGCCCATCCGCCCGATCTTCTTCAACTGCGCTTGCGTGAATCCGCACGCCGGACACGTCACGTCCTCAGCGCCCACATGCTTCGCCACTGCGGCGTGCGCGGGGCCGAGAAACGCCTCCGCAAGACCGAAGCCCATCTCATCGGTCACGCCCTTCGCCTTTGAGCAGCCTTCACACAAGTTCACCGTCGTCATCTGCCCGTTGATGATCTGGGTGAGATAGACCGTGGCCTCCTTGTCGCAAACGTCACATTTGATGGGCATATCCGCTTTGTTCTTCCTCTACTTACGTCCGGGCATCATGCCATGTGACTTCATTATGACGAAGATGATCGGGCGCCATCCAGATCCTTCGCGTTTCATTCATCCGTTCATGGCCGTGCGCGGTCTGTTCAATAAGTGACCGCCGTGCCTTCCGAGTTTGCCAGGCGTTTGAAGGCCGCGATCAGCTTCAGCGTCACCGCTCCAGGCTTGCCGCTGCCGATCAGACGCCGGTCATACTCCACCGCCGGGATCACCTCCGCTGCGGTGCCGGTGAGAAAGCATTCGCGCGCGGTGTAAACATCGAAGCGGGTGAGCACCTCCTCTTTGCAGACCATGCCGTCCGCCTCGATCAGCGCCATCACCGCGCGGCGCGTGATGCCGTCCAGCGCGCCCGACGAAATCGGCGGCGTGTAGATCACGCCGTCTTCCTTCAGGATAAAAACATTGTCGCCCGTGCACTCGGCCACGTAGCCTTGTTCGTTCAGCATGATGCCCTCATCGCACCCGGCCTGCAGCGCCTCGATCTTGGCCATGATGTTGTTCAGGTAGTTCAGCGACTTCACTTGGGGACTCAGCGCGGCGGGCGACGGTCGGCGCGTGGCGCAGGTGATCAGCTTCAGCCCGTTCTCGTAATGTTCGGCGGGGTAAAGCTTGATCGTGCTGGCGATGATGATCACGCTGGCCTTCGGGCACTGGTACGGATTCAGTCCCAGCGAGCCCACGCCTCGCGTGACCACGAGGCGGATGTAGCCGTCGCGCAATTGGTTGGCCGCCACGGTGTCCAGTGTCGCCTGTTCCATCTCCTCGGGGCTCATCGGGATTGTCAGGCAGATGGCACGCGCGCAGGCGTAGAGACGGCGCAGATGCTCCGTCAGCCGGAACACACGTCCGTTGTAAATGCGGATGCCTTCAAACACACCGTCGCCATAAAGCAGACCGTGATCGAACACGCTGATTTTTGCCTCGCTCTCGGGAACGAGTTTGCCGTCGAGATGGATTTTGAGTTCGGGTGCGGACATGAAGGGGCGCAAATTGCGCTGGACGTTCTGCTTTGCAAGCTGGCTCTTGGCGCGTGGCGAATGTGCGTCGTCACCGTCATCAGCCGGCACATCACCGCTGGCTTTTTTGGCGTTCCGCGCTTTGTCATGGGCGATGCCTCTCCTCCGCGTGCTTCTTGATTACCTGCTCTGGCCGCTCCTCTTCATCGCCGCGCTTGTGCCGACGGGTTGGGGCATCGCGCACGGCCACGGGCCGCTGGCGTTTAACATCACCTACCTCTGCCTGGCCATCCTTCTCTTTGTGCTGGAGCGCGTGCGGCCGCATGAGGATCAGTGGCTCGCATCAGACGGGCAGGAGATCCCAGACCTCGCGCACACGCTGCTCACGAAAACCTCCGTGCAAGTCATCATCGTCGCGCTCACGAATCTCAGCATCGCGAAGGGAGTGGGCGGGCACGATGCACGCGGCATCTGGCCGGAGCACTGGCCCATGTTGCTTCAGGTCGCGCTCGGCCTCGTCATCGCCGAGTTCGGGCACTACTGGGCGCACCGGCTCGCCCAACAAAGGATGTTGCTCTGGCGTTTTCACGCCGTGCATCACAGCGTGAAGAAGCTCTGGTTCTTCAACACCGGGCGGTTTCACTTCATCGATACCATCAAGACCATGGTCTTCTCCGTACCGCTCGTCGCCCTCGCCGGCGCGCCGGGCGCGGTGATGATCTGGGGCAGCGCCGTCACCGCCTTCATCGGCATCCTCACCCATTGCAACATCCAGATGCGCTTCGGCCCGTTGAATTACATTTTCAACACACCCGGCCTTCACCGCTGGCATCACTCCATGGACCTGCGTGAGGGAAACAAAAACTACGGCGAGAACCTCATGCTTTGGGATCTGGTGTTCGGTACTTATTATCACGACGCCACACGCCGCCCCCCGGCGCAGATCGGCATTCGCGAGGCCATGCCCGAAGGATTCCTCGGCCAAGTCTGCGCGCCCTTCGTGTGGCACCGCTATCAGCAGCGCGAGAAAAGCAAAGCCCCGTAGGCGAGCCCGTCCCGGCTCGCAACATCCTGAAGACACCCCCCGCGCCGTAGTTTGAATGGCTTCTGGGAAGTTCGAGAGCCGGTTGCGAAGCGGGAGGTTGCGAGGCGGGAAGCGCTCGCCTACGCGCTTGCGTGCATTGCGCGTTTGTCACACTCTCCGCGCATGAACCAGATCGATCTCAGGGATAAACGCGCGGTCGTCACCGGCGGCGTGCGCGGCATCGGGTACGCCATCGCCATGCGGCTGCTACAGTCCGGCGCATCCGTGAGCCTTTGGGATCTCGACGTCGATGCCATGGCCGAGGCCGCGCTGGAGCTTTCCAAGACCGGCCCGGTCCACGTCACACACGTCGATGTCACGGACGACGCCTCCGTCCAAGCCGCCGCAGCAAAGACCGCCGATGCTCTCGGCGGCATCGACATTCTCGTGAACAACGCAGGCATCGCCGGCAGCACCGCAAAGCTCTGGGAGCTGCCCGTCGCCGAGTGGCGGCGCGTCGTCGAGATCGACCTCATCGGACCCTACCTCTGCTGCCGCGCCGTCGTGCCCGTCATGCTCCGCGGCGGCTACGGCCGCATCGTGAACATCGCCTCCATCGCCGGGAAGGAGGGTAATCCTAACGCCTCCCACTACAGCGCCGCGAAGGCAGGCGTCATCGCGCTCACCAAATCCCTCGGCAAAGAACTCGCCACCTCCGGCATCATCGTCAACTGCATCACCCCCGCCGTCATCGAGACGGACATCCTCAAGCAAGTCGGCCAGGCACACATCGACTACATGCTCTCAAAGATCCCCATGGCCCGCTTCGGCCACACCACCGAGGCCGCCGCTCTCGCCGCATGGTTGAGCAGCGCGGATTGCTCCTTCACCACCGGCGCGGTCTTCGATCTCTCCGGCGGGCGGGCGACCTATTGAAAAAATGCGCAGGAGTTACAGTGCTTCTTGAATTGGTTAATCCGACGCCATGAGTGTGTTCACCAAAGAACCCGAAGTCATCACGCGGCGTGGCAAAGCCGTCTCGGTCATCGTGCCGATCAAAGCGTGTCTGCGGGGGGGAGGGTGGTGGATCCCCGCTTCCAGGGAGGCTGCGGAGAATCCCTACCGCTGCAGGACCGGGCGTTAACCGGCCTTCACTTCGTCCCAAGCCTTCGTCCATTTAGGGAGGTCGGGGCCGAGGTCTTCGATGACTTCGACTTTCGCCTTCACCTCATCCGGGATGCGGATGGCGGGATGGTCGAAGAAGTCGCGGGAGACGAGATCGAGAGCGGGCTTGTTCGGGCTGAGGTAGCCGATCTCCTGCATGTTCTCGGCGGAGATGTTGGCTTCGAGCATGAAGTTGATGAACTGGTGGGCGAGCAGGGGATTCTGGCCTTGGCGGAGGATGACAAATTCATCGCAGGACATGACGATGCCTTCCTGGGGGACGAGGATGCCGACCTTGTCGTTGTCGCTGACCACTTGAAACAGATCGCCGCTGTAACCATGGACGAGGGAGAACTCGCCGGAGTCGATGCCGGTCTTGTAGGCTTCGTTGTCGAATTTGACGGTGCTTTTTTTCCAGCGGAGCACGAGGTCGCGGGCGGCGGCGAGGTGCTGGTCATCGCGGGTGTTGATGCTGTGGCCGAGGTGTTTCAGGGCGGCGCCGAGGGTCTCGCGCATGTCGTTGAGGAGGGTACAGCGGCCTTTGACTTCGGGGCGCTCGAGGGTGGCCCAGGTGGGCTCGGGCTTGGGCAGCTTGTCCTTGCGGTAGGCCAGGACGGTGTGCCCGACGGCGTACGGCACGGAGTGGGTCATCATCTTGTCGTGGACCTTGCTGGCCACGTCGGCGCTGATGTTCACGAGGTTCGGCACCATGACGCGGTCGATCTGGGAGAGCAGGTCCTGCTCCTTCATCAACTTCACCATGTAGCTGCTGGGCAGGGCGATGTCGAAGCCCGTGGCGCCCGCTTTGAGCTTGGCGTACATGGCTTCGTTCGAGTCAAAGGTATCGATGACGACGCGGCATTTGTTCTGCAGCTCGAACTGCTGGACGAGGGCGGGCTTGATGTAGTCGGCCCACATGTAGATCTGCAGGGTGGCGGGGCCGCTGCGGGCGGGATCGGCGTGGCGGTCGCACGAGGCGATGGCGGTGGTGGCGGCGAGGGAGCGGAGAAATTTACGTTTGTTCATGGTCGGCGTGGCGGGCGGGTGAGCCACTGGCTGGTGGCGACGAGGAGGATGGTACCGAAAAGCAGCAGCGCGGACAATGCATTTATCACTGGCAGGCTGCGGCTGGTCTTCATCATGCTGTAGATCTGTACAGGAAGCGTGGTGGTGCCCGGGCCGGAGACGAAGAAGGTGATGACGAAGTCGTCGATGGAGAGGGTGAAGGCCATCAGCGCGCCGGCCAGGATGCCGGGCCAGAGCAGCGGCAGCAAAACGCGCCACGCCACCTGCCAAGCGGACGCGCCGAGATCCCGCGCGGCATCCACCAGCGTGAAGTCGAAGTCCTGCAAGCGGGCCAGGATGATCATGGCCACAAAGCTGATGCAAAACGTGACGTGCGCGGCCCAGATGGCGGTGATGCCGAGACCCCAGCCGGTGGCGATGAAGAAAAGCAGCAGCGAGAAGCCCATGAGGATCTCCGGCAGCACGAGCGGGAGCTGCACGCAGACGAGATGCGCGCTCTGCAGGCGCGAGTGATGGCGATGCAAGGCGAACGCGGCCAGGGTGCCGAGCAAGGTGGCGGCCGGCGTGGCCAGCAGCGCGATTTTTAGCGTGCGGCCGAAAGCCTCGAGCACCTCGCGATTTGCCGCGAGGTCGGTGTACCAATGCAGCGTGAAGCCCTCCCATGTGCCGCCGAAACGGGAGGCGTTGAAGGAGTTTGCCACCAGCACGATGAGCGGCGCGTGGAAGAACAGCAGCACCAGCGCGGTGACGGTGCCGGAGAATGTGCGGCGCGGCGTCATGAGTTTTCCGACTGGAGGTGGCGGGCGGGATTGGCCTCAGCCGGCCCATTCGTCGCATGAGTCCTGACTTGCCTCCGCTGCCATTTCCACAGTGCCGCAGCGAGCACCACGGCAGCCAGCGCCAGTCCCGATGCGAGCGCGGCGGCTTCGGGGAGATTCCGGTCGGACAAGGCGCGCTGCGCGATGCGGTTCCCCAGCATGTCGGACTCGTGGCCGCCGACGATCTCGGGGATGAGGTAGTTTCCCAGCGTGGCCACGAACACCATCAGCGCCGCCGCGCCCACACCCGCCCCGATGCCCGGGACGAACACCGAGAAGAATGCGCGCGGCGCGCTGGCGCCGAGATCGCGCGCGGCATCGAGCAGTGAGAAGTCGAACTTTTCCGCCGCCGCATAAAGCGGGAGGATGGCGAAAGGCAGGTGGGTGTAAACGAGCACGAGCAACACCGCGCCAGGATGGTAGAGGAGCGTATCGCCATCTCCGATGATGTGCAGCGCGCGCGCCAGGCGGGCAGCGAGGCCGTCCTGGTTCAGCAGCACCTTCCAGGCGAAGACGCGGATTAGAAAATTGGTCCAAAAGGGAAGGATCACCAGCAGCAACAACGTGCCGCGCCACGCCACGGAGCAGCGCGCCATGAACCACGCGACCGGGATGGCCAGCGCGAGGCATACGGCCGTCGTCTCCGCAGAAACCCAGAGCGTGCGCAGAGTGAGCACGCGCACATCAGCGTGCAGCCATGCGGACCAGTTCCCCCATGTCCACCCGCTGCCGATGCCGCCGGTGACGTCCGGCGTGCGGAATGAAATCACGAGAATGATCAGCGCGGGAATGACGAAGAACACCAGCAGCCAGCCGAACGACGGGAGCGTGAGCCACCATTCCGTGGTGCGGATGGCGGGGGCGCTGCGTGGATTGCGGGATTTTTCCATCCGATGATTTCGATGAGCGGGCGCTCAGGGCGTCTTCGCATCCGCGCGATCCAGCACGAGCGCGGCGTCGGAGGAAAACTGCACCCAGGCCTGCTGCCCTGCGCGCAGCGTATCGCCGGAATGCGCGCGGTCATGCAGGCACGCGGCCCACACTTTCTCCGCGCCGATCCGCACGGAGTAGCGCGATGCGGAGCCGAGGTAAATGATGTCCTCCACCACGCCGCGCGCGGTGACGAGTCCCGCGCCGTCTTCAGGCGCAGCCACCGTGACGCGGATCATTTCCGGCCGCACGCTGATGAGGACATCCGCGCCGCGAGGCAGCGCGGTGCCCGGCGCGGTGACGAATGCCGGAAATGAGGCGGTGGTGACGGTGGCGCTGCCGTCCTGGCGCTTCGCACTGAGTGTGCCGGGGATGAAATTTGTGTCGCCAATGAACGATGCCACGAACGAGGTGCGCGGCGCGGTGTAGATCTCATGCGGCGTGCCGAGCTGCTCGACGCGGCCGTGATTCATGACGGCGATGCGATTGCTCAGGCTCATCGCCTCACCCTGATCATGGGTGACGAAGACAAACGTGGTGCCGACCTCCGCGTGAATCTTGCTCAGCTCCACGAGCATGTGCTGGCGCAGCTTCAAATCGAGCGCGGCTAGAGGCTCGTCGAGCAGGAGCACCTCCGGCTTGTTGATGAGCGCACGGGCGATGGCCACGCGCTGCTTCTGCCCGCCGCTGAGCTGCGCAGGCATCTTGGCAGCGTGCGGTTCGAGCCGCACGAGAGCGAGCATCCGCCCCACCTCGCGCACAATGTCCGCCTTGCGATGGCCCGCGACGCGCAGGCCGAAGGCGATGTTATCCGCGACGCTCAGGTGCGGGAAGAGCGCGTAGTTTTGGAAGACGGTGTTCACCGGCCGCTTGTTCGGCGGCAGCGCGGTGATGTCGCGGCCGTTGAGAAGAATGCGGCCCGAAGTGGGCTGGTCGAAGCCGGCGGCCAGGCGGAGCAGCGTGGTCTTCCCGCAGCCACTGGGGCCGAGCAGTCCGAACACCTCTCCCTGACGAACGGTGAGCGAGACGTGATCCACCGCATGGACGGTGCCGAAGCTGCGGGTCACGTCGTCGAATTCGAGGAAGCGGTCCATGGGGAAGGGTGGCGGCGAAGGCGTTTGGACGGCGGCCCTGATGACCCGTCCGTCCGGCGGCCTCCTCTCGAATGTCAGGGTGTGCAAGACAACCTGAGTTTTTTTGAATTTTTCTTCCCGCAGATTGCCAGATGCCTTACCCTCGCCCCGAACTTACAGCCTTATGTCCGCCACCCGCCACCTTCATCTCTGCGCCCTGATCGGAATCGCATCGGCCGCAATCACCCAACACGCCTGTGGCGTCGGCGCTGAAACAGTCGCCCCGGCGCAACGCCCGAGAGTGGTGATCGTCCCGGACATCGTGGCGGTGGATGGCAAGTCGCGGCCTGACATCGCGCAGGCGCTTTCGGACAGCTTCTCCGCCGGCCTTCTAAAGACGGGAGACTACCGCGTCTTCCAGGCTGACATCCCGCAGCCGAAGCAGGGGAAGAACAAAAAGGGCGATGTGATGCTCGGGAGCGCGTCCGCAGGCGGTGCCAAGATTCCCGCTGATGTGGACATCAAGTTCACCTTCAATCTGGTGGGCGAGGAAGACGACTACCGGTTCACTTTGAAGAAGATCCGCGTCACCGACAGCGAGGTGCTCGAGGTGCATGAGATCGAGACGCACGGAAAGCTCGACAAGGTGTTCGGCATGGTGCCGAACGTGCTGATGAAGATGCAGGCCAAGGTGAAGCACAAGCCGGTGTTCCCGATGACGCAGTCGCCTGCGCAGCTCGCGGCAAGACCGCTGCCTGTGAGCTATCCGTCCTCCGCGTCGTACACAGGCACGGGCGCCAGCGCCGCATCTGAGTTCGCGCACATTGACTTCACCAAGGTGCCGAAGGCGTTGATCTACCAGCAGGTGGGCTCCGTGCAGTTCATCAATGAGGCGTGGAAGTTCGCCATCATCCGCCCGCAAAGTGATGTGAAGCTCAAGATGTCTGACGCGCTGCATGTGCTCTACGATGAGGACGGCAAGATTTATGCGGACCTCAAGATCGCCAACTTCGACAGCGGCCGGGTGATCGCCGACTTCGGGAATCGCACGCCGGTGTATCACAAGATTTTTCCTGGCGACGAAGTCTTCGGCTGGGCACCGCCCGCGCGCTGAGCCCACGGCTAGGAAAGCCGCGCGGCAGGCACTGTGGTGACCTTGCCCTGGTCGATCTGCAGTCGCACGGTCGCCAGCGCATCGGCCTCACGCCGCGAGTGGGTGACGTGCAGCACGGTGACGTGATGACCCTTCTGCGTGCGTTGAAGCAGGTCAATGAGGCTGGTCTGCGTTTCCTCATCGAGTGAGGACAGCGGCTCGTCCATGAGCAGGACCGCCGGTTTCACAGACAGCGCGCGGGCGAGGGCGACGCGCTGTTTTTCGCCGCCCGAGAGTCCCGCCGGTTTGCGGTCGAGCAGATGCGAGATGCTCATCTCGGCGGCGAGTGCATCGACGGTCCGGCTGATCGCCGCAGGGTCCTCGCGGCGGATGCGCAGCCCGAAGCCGATCTGGTCGCGCACGTTCATCGTGGAAAACAAAGCGCCGTCCTGCGGAACGTAGCCGATGCCGCGGAGGTTTGGCGGATCGCGCGTGACATCTCGCTCACCGAGAATGATGCGGCCGGATGCGGGCCTGCGCAGGCCGCAGATGATCTCCACGAGGCTGGTCTTGCCGCTGCCCGTGCGGCCCATGAGCACGCCGTAGCCATTGGCCGGCACCACGAAGGAGATTTCCTCCAACGCGAAGCCGGGCGCTTTCCACGAGATGTTTTCAAGTCGGATCATCGCGTCAAACACGTTCGCCCGTCAGGCGGATTCCAATCAGCACGGCCATGGAGAGCGCGATCATGAGGATGCTCACCGCCACGCCTTGCTCCAGCTCCCCCACGCTCCACGCCAGCCACACACTGGTGGGCAGCACCTCCGTCTTCATCCGCGTGGCGCCGGCAAAGACAAGCACCGGTCCGAACTCGCCGAGGCTGCGCGCCCACGCGACGCTGCCCGCCGCGAACATCCCGCGTCGTGCCGCCGGCAGCGTGACGTGCCACACGGCCTGCCAGCGCGTGCAGCCCAGCGTCATCGCCACATCCTCCGGCCGGGATGGCAGATGATCGAACACGCCGCGCATCGTGCGGATGGCAAACGCCGCCGCGATCACAAACTGCGCCAGCACGACGCCCGCGACGGTGTAGGTGAAGGGAATCACCTGCTCGATGGCATTGCCAAATCGTGTCTGAAAAAAGATCAGCAGGCAAAGGCCCACGACCATCGGCGGCAGCACGATGGGAATGTCCAGCGCGGCATCGACGACGGAGCGTCCCGGAAATCGCGCGCGCGACATGAGATAGCCGATGGGCACGGCGAGCACGACGGACGCCAGCGCGGCGAGGGTACACGTCGTCAGGCTCAGCGCCGTGGCGTAACGGATCTCGCGGGAGAGCAGCACATTCCAAATGTCAGCCGGTGAGGTGAAGGTCGCCGTCGAGCCAAGCATCAGCGCCCAAAACAACAGGTAGCCTGCGCAGATGAGCGAGAGGGTGATCCAGAAGACGCGGTTCATGAAAAGTGGGGCAAGCCGCTGGCTTGCCCGTGTTTTTTACATTGGCCGAAACGCGGCGTGTTGCATCCGGTTCCTGATTGCAACCCAGCGGGTTGCACCACTTTTATTGAAGGCAACCCAGCGGGTTGCACCACTTTCGCACCACCTCAATTTTTCAACCACGGCGGAATGTCCAGCTTGTCGCTTGCGACGGCGGGGCCATCGCCTGTCCAGACGAAGCCGGCGGCCTCGAAGCTTTCCTTGTGCGCGCGGAGATAGGCCAGCAGACGATGGCTGAGATTCCGGTAATCCGAATCCACCCGCACGGCGAAAGGCTGCACGGCCTTGGCTTTGTCGGCGGGCAGAGAGACGACATCGAAATGCTCGGCGACCTGCTTCACATTCACGGCATAGACGATGGCGGCATCGAGGGCGCCGGCGCGCATCTGGTTCACGAGAAAGTCTGCGGTGGGCACCTGCACGACCACGTTCTTCATCACGCTGTCGTGCAGGTTGGATGACTTCAAGATGGCCTTTGTCATGAAGCCCAGCGTTGACTGCTCCGCATTGCACACGCCGAGCTTGAGGCCGGGTTGTGCGAGGTCGGACAGCGTGCGGACATTCTTCGCGTTTCCCTTCGGCACGGCGATGACGATCTCCGTCTGCGTGAGCAGCACGGCCTCCGGGAAATGCTTGGCGACCGGCGGCACGAAGCACACGTCGCACGCATAATAGGCGTCGGGGAACTGCGGCTTGTCGGCGGATTCCATCGCCTTCATCGCCGCGCAAAGGATGCCGCACCCGTTGAACACCGTGGTGACATCGACGCCCTCACGGTTCGCAAAATCTTGCACGAGCTTTTCGATGGCGGGACGGTTCACGCCGCCGCTGTAGAGCAGCAGGTCGGGCCTTGCCGCCCATTTGTCGCCGCCCGCCGGTTTGAAGCCGTGCTGTGCAAACACCGCGCCGCCCTTCTCCGGCGCGGAGAGAAAGCGGGCGAACTTCAGCGCCGCTCCCGATTGTGTGCACGCTGCGAGAATCGCCGCGCTGGCCTTCTCGAGATGCACCGACAACTCGGCCACCTCCACGGCTTCAGTGTCCTTGAACTGCGGCACCGTCGAATCCCAAACGATGGCCGCGTCCACCGCGCCGAGCGTCACGTCGGCGAT
>JANOBO010000342.1:0-5717 GCA_031411695.1 Verrucomicrobiaceae bacterium | reverse complement strand
TTGTGAACAACACCTTCACCGGCGACGCCGGTGGCCAGCTCGTGCATCGGAAGCAGCTCCACCCCGATGGCGTGACCCTCATCGGCAAACGCCCGGACGACGAACAGAACGCCGAGTTTGCCGCGTCGAACGACACCTGGGTGCGAATCGTGAATTTTGCCAACGCGCCCGATGGCTGCCTGCACGTCATCGACATGTATCGCGAGGTGATCGAGCACCCGTGGAGCATCCCTGACGAAATTAAAAAACACATCGACCTCAACAACGGCAACAACCGCGGCCGCATCTACCGGATCGTCCCCGACAACTTCCCAAACCGTCGCGGCACCAAGGTGAACCTCGCCGACGCGAGCACCGAAGAACTGGTGAAGACCCTCGGCCACCCGAACGGCTGGCACCGCGATGCCGCGCAGCGATTACTCCATGAGCGCAACGACAAAGCTGCCGTGGCGCCCGCCGAAAAACTCGCGCAGGATGGCAACCCTCTGGCGAAGCTCCACGCGATGGGTGTGCTCCAAGGCGCCGGAGCACTGAGTGAGGGCATCACCACCGCAGCGCTGAAGGACAACGACGCACAAGTCAGAGAGCGCGGAGTACTGGCTTCAACGTCATCGCCCGCACTTCTTGATTCCGTCGCGCCACTCACCGCCGACCCATCTCCCCGAGTGCGCTTCGCAGTTGCGATGACGCTTTCAGCAGCCAACACAGCGCTGGCCTCGCTCGCCAAGTCCGACTCTGATAATAGATGGATCGGCGCCGCAATTCTCTCTGCGGCCAGCGGACCACTCTTCGCTGAACTCCGGCCCGCCCTGACAAATCTGAGTCCTGGATTTGCCAGCGAACTGATTTCCAGCGTGGCAGCATCCGATCCGTCCCCCGCCGTGCGGGCCGCTTTGCTCGACGCGGTGGCGGACGGCACTCCGAAGGTGGAATGGATTCGCGCGCTCGGAGGCGGATTCCAGCGTGCAGGCACCTCCATCCAGCAAGTGGACACCGCAGGCAAACTCGCTCCGATCTTTGCCAGGGCCACGGATGAGGCTATCGATCCCAGTCTTGCAGAGACCGCGCGACTCGATGCCATCGCGTTGCTTGGCATCTCGGTTACAAAGGAAACGAACTCCGCTTTGAAACATCTGCTCACCAAAGGCCAGCCCGATGCGCTCCAAGCCTCCGCGATCACGCTGCTCGCCCGGCAAGGCACGACTAAAACCACCGAGGCGCTGCTCAAAAACTGGTCGGGCTACGGAGCGAAGGCGAAAGCCGCCGCGCTCGATGCATTCCTCGCCCGCGATGACCGCGCTCTCGTGCTGCTGGAATCAAACGTGATGAAGCCGGCCGACTACAGCCCGTCTCAAGTGCAGGCTTTGGTTCATCACAAGGACGCGAAGGTTGCCGCGCTCGCGAAGACCGTGCTCGCCTCCGTGATTCCGCCGTCGCGTGAGGAAGTCGTCGCCAAGTTCAAACCTGCGCTCACCACGAAAGGGGATGCGGCCCGGGGAGCCACGCAGTTCGCCGCGCGCTGCATCGCCTGCCATCGGGCGAACGGACAGGGCCTTCAGGTCGGGCCGGATTTGGTGACGGTGAAGACCAAAGGCCGCGAGGCATTGCTGACTGCGATCCTTGAGCCACACAAGGAAGTCGCGCCGCAGTTCATCGCTTACATCGTGAACACGAAGGACGGCCAGACGCTGAGCGGCATAGTCACGCGAGACGACGCCAGCAGCATGACGCTCAAGCTCATGGGCGGCGCGGAGACGACCATCCAGCGCTCGAACATCAAAGGCAGCAGCTCATCCGGCCAAAGCCTCATGCCCGAAGGGCTCGAAGCCGGACTCGACGTGCAAGGCATGGCTGATTTGCTCGACTTCATCGAGGCCGTGAAGTGAAACGCGGCGCAGCGGAGACTCAGACGGCAGCGCGTGGTGCGATGGCGGCGCTCACTGGAGAGGTGACTACCGGGTTGCGAAATTCCAGTCAAGATGGCACCCTCTTCCATGACTCTGACCCTGACCATTCCCGACGACCTTTCGCTCGAGCTGGGGGCAAAATTTCACAACGTGGGACGAGCTGCATTGGAGGCACTGGCGGCGGAGGCTTATGAGAATGATGTGCTCTCACTGGAGCAAGTACGCCGGATGCTGGACCTCCCATCGCGCTGGGAAGCACAGGCTGTGCTAACGAAGCATGGTGTGTGGCCAGGAACCACGGTTGAAGATTTCCGCTCGGACATGGACACACTTGAGAACCTCCGAGCCGCGGTCTGATGCTGATCGTCAGCGACACGTCTGCGCTTTCAGCGATGGCGGAGTCCAATCTGCTGCATCTATTGCAGCTGCTGGCGGGGCGCGTGACGATCACCGCTGCCGTGCATGCAGAGTGCCTTGATGCAGGCGCGCCTATCGAACTGCGCGCTTTCATGGCTGCGCTCCCGCACTGGGTGATCGTCGTGCCTGATCCCTTGACGCTTCTCGATAAAACATCAGTCCTCGGCCTTGGTGAAGCCACCTCCATCACGCTCGCATGGCAGAACCGCCCGATGAGCCGTCTCATTCTGGATGAAAAGAGAGGACGCAACGTCGCCAGATCTCTGGGCCTCGAAATGACAGGAGTGCTGGCTTTAGTCACTGAAGCCGCCATCGCAAAGCTAGTCGATTTTGAAAAAGCCATCCGCAGCCTGAAAGCCGCAGGTTTTCGAATTTCAGATCATCTCATCGAAGAAGCCAGGCAGCGAATCCATCGTGAGACAGACTGAGAAACCACCCTCCGACTCGCATGAAACCGTCACTCGTCCTAGCTTTCACTTTCCTTGGTCTTGTCATCCCGTCAGGAACCTCGGCGAGAGCGGATTCGCCTCGTGCAATCCTCGATCACGCCGTGCATTCAGACCGCAAGGCGGCATACACTTTTGACGCCGGCGCGTTCAATGGCGACCTCAAGCATTTACCCATCGGTGTCTTCGACTCCGGCATTGGCGGGCTCACGGTCCTCGAGGCCATTCTCGGACTCGATGCCTTCAACAACGCCAACCTCCAGCCCGGTGCCGACGGACAGCGCGACTTTGAGAACGAGCGCTTCATCTACTTCGGCGATCAGGCGAACATGCCGTATGGGAACTACCCGGCCTCCGGCAAGGAAGACTACCTCCGCGAGCTGATCCTCAAAGACGCGATCTTCCTCCTCGGCAAACGCGCCTGGCCTGCGAATGGGGGCGCGCCGCATTTCAACAAGCCGCCGGTCAAGGCCATCGTCATCGCGTGCAACACCGCGACGGCTTACGGACTTGAGGATATCCGCGCGGCAATCAAACAATGGAATATCCCGGTGATCGTCATCGGCGTCGTCGAAGCGGGAGCGCGCGGTGTTTCCGAAACGACGCGCGATGGCACAAAAGAAGCCGTCGCCGTGCTCGCCACCGTGGGGACTTGCAACGCGAAGGCTTACCCCAAAGCGATAGGCCGCGCGGTCGGGCTTGCTGGCAAGCAAGCGCCGACCGTTGTGCAACAAGGCTGCGTCTCGCTTGCGGGTGCGATTGAAGGCGATGCGGCCTGCCTGCTCCCTTCGAAGACCGCTTCCGAATCTGTGAACGAGATTCTGCGCAACGATGTGACCGCGCTCATCGAGAATTACCGCAAGGCTGGCGGCGGGCCGCCGATAGGCCGCGTGGTGCTTGGATGCACGCACTTCCCTCTCGTGCAGACGGAGATTGCAGGTGCCTTCGCGAAGCTGCGCGCGGATTCGCCATCGGACCGCGAGTTGATCGCGGAGAAGATTGAGTTCGTGAATCCCGCGGAACTGACGGCCAAAGAACTGTTTCGCAGTCTCGCCAGCGCCCGGCTGCGGTTGAAGGCGGGCGAGAAATCAATCCTGGAGCGCGATGCGTTTTTCATCTCCGTTCCGAATGCCGCCACCGCCGGCGTAAAGCTGGCGAAGAACGGGGCGCTCGACTCCGCATACAAATACGGCCGTATCCCAGGCCGCCTCGCTGTTGAGGACACGAAGAACGTGCCGATGCAGATCTCGACGCTGCCAAAGGCGAGCGTGAATTTGATTCAGGACAAACTGCCCGAAGTGGCGAAGCGGCTGAAGTGAGGCGCGGACATTTCCAATGACATCCCGCCGCCGATGGTGTTTCGGTGGCGCGGCATTTCATGAAGTTTATCCACTCCGCAGACTGGCAACTGGGCGCGCGCTTCTCGCAGTTCGGCGAGAAAGGCGCGGCGCTACGCGAGGCGCGGCTCACGACTTTGCAGCGCGCGCTTGATCTCGCCCGCAGCCAGTCGGCGGATGCGTTTCTCGTCGCGGGCGATCTGTTTGAGGACAATCAGGTGGCCGATGATCTCGTGCGCCGCGTGGTCGATCTCTTCAGCATCCATGCATCGCTGCCTATTTTTCTTTTGCCGGGCAATCACGATCCCTTCACCGGCCCGGACTGCGTGTGGTCGCGCACCGCGTTTGCGAAAGCCGGCGCGAATGTGCGCGTGCTGCGCCAGGCCGAGGTCGTCGATCTCGGCGGCGCGTTTCTCGTGGCCTCGCCGCTGCATCAGAAGAAGAGCACGGTCGATCCAAGCCTGAAACTGGTGGAGCTGGCAAAGGATCTGCCGCGAGATGCGATCAAGATCGGCATCACGCACGGCGCGCCCGCCATCGAGGGCAAGCATCAGCCGAACGACTTCCCCATCGCGCTGACTGCAGCCAGCCGTGCCGGGCTCGACTATCTCGCCATCGGTCACTGGCATGGCTGGCTGGCGGAGCTGGATGAGGGCCGCATCGTCATGCCGGGCACTCCGGAACCGGACGCGTTTCATCACGCGCAATGCGGCCGGGTTGCAGCGGTCGAGATTTCCGCGCCAGGTGCAAAGCCGCGCATCAGCTCGCCATCGGTGGCCACACTCAACTGGTGCGAGTTCCCGCTCGACCTTCTGACACCGGATGCGTCCCGCGCAGCAGCCGAACAGCAGCTCAATGAAATGACGCCCGCCAATTCCGTGGTGCGCGTGCGCCTCACCGGCTCATCATCGCCAGCGGTGATCGCCTCGATGCGCCTGTGGCTCGAGGGCGCATTGCAGCCGTTTCTCGCCAGCCAGATTTCTGACGGGTCGGCCATCGCGCTTTCGGAAATGGAGTTGCGCGATCTTGAGGGGCGGCATCCGATCCTCACGCAGGTGCTCGCGGACATTGAGCAATTGGAAACGCTGTCCACCGGACGTAGCGCCGGGCTGCAATCGAGCGGCGCATCTCCGCTGTCGCTCAATGATGCGCGCACGATCCTCGACAAGGCCAGGATCGACATCGCCGAGCTGACACCGGAGCATTTCTCGCTCACACGACAGGTTTTACTCCAGGCGCTTCAGGAGGCCGCGTCATGATCCTGCACGGCATCGAGATCACGCACACCGGCGGTTTTCGTCAGCCCGTTCGCGTGGGACCATTCGCTCCCGGCCTCAACGTGCTCGCCGCGGCCAATGAGTCCGGCAAATCGACGCTGATCCGCGCGGCAGTGCGCGCGCTCTTTGACAAGCACACCTCCAAGGACGGCGACATCCGCAGCCTTCGTCCCGCCGGGTCTGAACTCGCTCCGAAAGTGGCCGTCGATTTTGAAACGAGCGACGGACGCTACCGCATCGAGAAAACATTCCTGTCCGCGCCACGAAGCACCTTGCAGCAGATGCGCGACGGCGCGTGGCAGCTCATCGCTGAGGCTGATGCCGCCGACCAGC
>JANOBO010000341.1:0-6534 GCA_031411695.1 Verrucomicrobiaceae bacterium | reverse complement strand
GCCTCGTCAGCCAGCCCGTACCACTGCTGAAAAAAGTACACGCGCAGCATCCGCTCAATGCCCATCGGCGGACGCCCGCGCTTGCCCTTGGGATGGTGCGGAGCGATCTGCTCCATCGGCCGCGCCCAAGGCACAACCTGGTTCATTTGATGTCGCTGCGCTCCACCCTGCTGGCAGCCTGCGGCTGTCTAGCTAGCTGCGCTCGGTTCGGCGAGAGCCTTGTCGCGCCGCGTGGTCTTTTTCTTCCGTACCCGTGTTGGGCAAACCTGAGTTGCGTTCCATGCCTGTGAACTTACCCCACGGCGCAACCATTTTTTGCTACTGACTGACGAGCCGATAAAGCGAATCCTTAAGCCGTCATTGCGCCCCGACCTTCAACAGTTCGATCTTCACCGTCTGTGGTGACGCAAGCTGGGCTACGGGGGGAGGGGTGTCCTCTCGAATGTACCAGAGCACCCAATTGCGGATCTGCAGGTTGGAGCGGCGACTCCCGTTCCATTCCGAGGCGATGTGATTGCCGAATGAGGCGCGCATTCCCTCATACGGCGAGCGCCACAAGTTTAAGATCATCTTTTGCCATTTGGCGTCTTCGAACTCAGCGGAAATTACTGGAGGCTTTGCGAAGGTCAGAGGTCGGCCTTGCCGCAGCAAATCCACAGATGATCCATCTGCCAGCGTTGCCTCCATCACCACCCACCCGTCGTCGGTCGTCGGTCGCGGGGCAAACATGGTCCAGTACTGATGAAGTTGGAGCACATAGCCAAACAGATTAGCCCACTCAGGGAGTACTCGATGCCATGTGCGAAAACTCACATTCCGGCAGTTCCACACGATCACATACGCCAAACAGAACGACACGAACCACCGGGTCAATGGGCGTCTCATCCATCGCGGCTCGGCGGAGGAAATTTCCGCCACGGGCGAAAGACCTTGATGACCTCGGAGCCTTTGCAAAAGCCGATCCCAAGCTGTGGCCGGAACGCACAACAGCCAGCCCGTCATCATGATCAGAGGAAACGTGCCGAGCCTAAAACTGATCCACAAGCCGAGGTGCAGCGTCCAAAACAAAGCCACCGCGAGAATGCGCCACGCCGCCAGCCGGCATGGGATGAAGATCATGAAAGCACCGGTCATCTCAAGCCACCATGTGCCGAAGGTCAGAGCGCGGCACAGCTCGGGATAGTTCAACAGATGGCGTCCTGTCGGCGTGATGAATTGATCGAGCGAGAGGGCGTAGTAGACCGCAGTGCCATCCTGGAGCCACTCGATGCCATTCTTCACCAGCGCGCCCATCCAGTAGATGACGCCGAGTTGAACCAGGATCGCAAGGCTTGCCGGACTTGAAACAGGCTCACCAGAAGTCTCGCTTTCCATCTTGTCTTTGCCGTCAACCGACCATCGCGCTCCAAGCGGGAGAAACATGGCCCAGAAACAAAACAACCGGAGAACCACGTCGCCGCTGTTCAGGATGGCAGGGTTACGCGTTTGAATGGAGCATAGCAGGGCCCAGCAGACGATGATCGATATCTGCGTGCGGTATCCAACCAGCAGACAAAACGCAGCGGCAATGTGGACTGCAAGCAGCACCACCTGCCATGCGACTGAACCACTCCACGTATGGATCGATCCCATCCACGGACTTGTCTGAAACTGGCCGAGCAACGCGCGTGGCAGAAATCCTTCATCCGAATAAAATGCCTTCACGCTGTCGAGCGAGATGGCCAGGTCCCACAGCAGGCACACGGCCAGGCCGATACGGAAAGCGGCCAGCGAGCGCAGGTCGATGGCCGCGATCCGCCGCAGGATACCTTGGAACCGTGTGCTCTGGAGACGATGCATTCGTTGACCGCATGGTGTGCCCGTCCGGCGCGGCTTTCAATTCAGGATGTGCGCCGCTGGCGACGTGACTGCTTGCATCGCAAACTGTCGTGTGTCACAAAACGCCATGCAGCAAACGATTGTCACCCTCGATCTCGAAGGCGTTCTGGTTCCAGAGATCTGGATCGCCTTCGCGGAGAAAACAGGCATCAGCGAGCTTCGCCGCACCACGCGCGACGAGCCTGATTACGATGTGCTCATGCGCGGCCGTCTTCGCATTTTAGATCAGCATGGGCTGAAGCTTGCCGATATTCAGGACGTGATCAGCACTCTCGCGCCGCTTGAGGGCGCGAAGGAGTTTCTCGAAGACCTCCGCGCGCGCACGCAGGTCATCATCTTGTCAGACACCTTTGCCGAGTTTGCGCAGCCGCTCATGCGGCAGCTCGGTTGGCCCACCCTATTCTGCCATCAGCTCGACGTCGATGCCGCCGGCCGCATCGTGGATTACAAGCTCCGGCAGCCAAATCAAAAGCAGCATGCCGTCGCGGCGTTGAAATCACTCCATTACAAAATCATCGCGGCTGGCGACTCATTCAATGACACCGCGATGCTCATCGAGGCAGACGTTGGTTTCTTCTTCCACGCGCCCGACGCCATCATCGCGCAGTTTCCGCAGTTTCCGCCGTTCGATGAATATCCGGCGCTGCTCGCGGCGATCTCAGCGGAGCTTTAGCGCCGTGCGCCTGGCCGCCGCTACTCGAGAAGGTAAAGGATGCGCCCGCACATCTCGCACTGCGTGATGATCTCCGCCTGCTTCAGGTTTTGGATGGTGCTGTGCACGACCTTCATGTGGCAGCCGCCGCAGATGCCATTCTCCAGCGCCACCACGGCAGTGCCGGCCTTGCTCTTCAAAAGCCGATCATAAAGATCCAGCGTCAGCGGATCGACCGGCGCCGCCAGCGTCGCGCGCTCGGCCTTGGTCTCGTCGCTGCGCTTCTGCAAATTGACGCCGCGCTGCTCGAGCTGCTGCAGATCCTCGTTCACATGCTTTTGCGTCTCGGCCAGCTTCGCCTGCGCCGTCTGCAGTTCCTTCCGCGCGGCATCGAGAAGCTCCATCAGGTCGAGCTCCTTGTCCTCATGCCCGCGGATCTCCGTCTGGTAGCGCTGGATCTCGTGGCCGATGGCTTGAAACTCGTCGTTCTTCCGCGTCTCGAACTGCTGGTCCTGCAGTCGCTTGATGGACGTCTGCCGCGTCTGCACGTCGAGCTGCACGCTCTTGATCTTTACCTCGATGTCGCGCGTCTTCTGCAGCGCGGCATCCACGCTGGCTTGGTCGCCGGATAGCTGGAGCTTCGCCCGCTGTTGCAGGAGCGGCACGTCCTTGATGTCCTTATGCAACGCCCGGAGCCGGTTGTCGCGTTCCTGAAGCTGGAGGAGCTGGGTGATTTCTTGGAGCATGAAATAGTGGGTGTGTGGGAGTCAAAAAGGTCGGACGTTCAATACAGCTCGACGGGAGACCGCTTCCCGTCCTCCACGGACAGCGCAGCAGCGCCTGCCTCACCGAGCACGGCGACGCGGAGGTTCCAGATCTCGGCGTTGATGGCCTTGAATTGTTCGAGGCTCCACGCATACGGCTTTGCCAGGCGCTTCTTCGTCTTCTCGATGCGCACGAGCGCATCGTGGATGACGGGTGCCTCGACGCCTTCGAGATGCTGCCGCGCCAGCTCGACCATCTCGATGCGGTGGCAGATCATCACCAGGTCATTGCCGGCGCGCACGGCTTCCTGGATGGCCTGCTCAAAGGTGACCTCATTGAGGATCGCGCCCATGTCGAGGTCGTCGGTCATCGCCAGGCCGTCAAAGCCGAGCTGATCACGCAGCAGCTTCGTCACGATGTTGTGCGACAGGCTCGCGGGCCAGCGCGGGCGGTCGGCGTCATACGCGGTGTAGTTGCTGTGGCACGTCATCACGCTGTCCAGCTCAGGCAGCAGCGTGCGGTAGGGCAGCAATTCCTCGCGCTCCATGTCCGCGCCGCTCTTTGAGATCACCGGCAGAAACTCATGCGGATCACACTCAGCAGGGCCGTAGCCGGGGAAATGTTTCGCACACGACAGGATGCCCTGCTCGCGCATGGCACGGTTGAAGATGCCCGCGTTGGTCACCACCTGCTGCGGATCTTTTCCCCAGCAGCGGCCCTTCAGCGAGTTGTCCGCCGTGTCGTCATACGAGATGTCCAGCACGGGGCAGAGGTCGAGATTGAATCCAAACAGGCGCAAAAGCTGCCCCGTCAACCGGCCGTGCGTCTTGATCAGCGCGGGATCTCCTTTGTCACGCAGCGCCTGCGCGTTTGGCGGCTCCTCGCCGATGAGGCGGAGACGCGAAACGCGGCCGCCTTCCTGGTCGATCGTGATGAACGGCTCGATGTCCGAGAGGTCGCGCAGGTCATCGATCAGCTTCCGCAGTTGCTCCGGCGATTCGATGTTACGGCCAAAGAGGATGAAGCCGCCGGGCTGTAGTTTCTTAAAGCGCGCGGCTGTCTCTGGATCGAGTTCAAGGCCGGGCACACCGGTGAGGAGGAGCTGGCCGAGGCGTGATGGGTCTGACATGAGCCGCGAGAGTAGGCGAGTCCGTCACGGCTCGCAACGTTTTGCAAACACACACGACCTCGCCGTGCAGATGCCTCGCCATCCGTCGGTCACGGGTTGTGCATTCGGCGGGTTGCGGGGCGGGATGCGCGCGCCTACTCTCACGCGCATGATTCTCCCGCGTCTCTGCCTGTCTGTCCTAGCTCTCGCCTGTCTCACGCATTGCGTCGCGCCGCAGTCACAATTCGCGCCGCAGCCGGTAGGCGGTGCGCGCTTCATGCTCGGCGCTGTCTTCCTGGCCTCGAGAAACTTTGATCTCCTGCGCGGTAAACGCGTCGGCCTCATCACCAATCAAACCAGCATGACGGGCCGTGGCGAGCGCACCCGCACCCTGCTCCAGCGCGCGCTCGGCGGTCAGCTCGTGGCCCTTTACGCGCCGGAGCACGGCATCGATGGCACCGTCGGCGCCGGCATCCATGTGGCCACCCGGCGGGATGCCGTCACCGGCCTCACCGTTTACTCCCTCTACGGTCCCACGCGGAAGCCCACGCCCGCCATGCTCGCGCCCATCGATGTCCTCGTCTTCGATCTGCAGGACATCGGCTGCCGCAGCTACACCTACATCAGCACCATGGTCGTCGCCATGGAGGCCGCCGCAGAGTGCGGCAAAGAATTCGTCGTGCTCGACCGGCCAAACCCACTCGGCGGCCTGCGCGTCGAGGGCCCGCCGCTCGAAGCCCGCTGGAAGTCCTTCGTCGGCCAGATTCCCGTGCCCTACGTCCACGGCATGACCACCGGCGAGCTGGCCATGATGACGGCCGGGGAGCGCTGGATCTCCAGCGTGCCAAAGCTCACCGTCGTGAAGATGCAAGGCTGGCAGCGCGGCATGATGTGGCAGGATACCGGGCTGCCGTGGTATCGCACCTCGCCAAACATCCCGCACGCCGCATCGCCCGCCTATTATGTGGCCACCGGCATCCTTGGCGGCGGGTCATCGCTCGACATCGGCATCCCCGGCCCGAACCCCTTCGGTGCCGCCGCCGCCACCCGCGTGAATCCCTCCGCCATGCTCGCCTACTGTCAGCGGCTCAATGCCCGCGGCGTCGCGTTTTCCCCTTATCAAAACGGCGGCTTCGGCGGCGTGCGGCTGACCATTGATCCGCGCTGCGCCGCCGACCTCACCGCGCTGGATGTCTTCATGCTCGCCGAGCTGAACCGCCTCAGCGGCGGCAAAGTCCTGTCCATCAGCGGCGACAAGCTGAATCTCTTCAACAAAGTGTACGGCAGCGAGAGTCTCTACCGCGACCTCCGCCGCGGCGTGGCCCCAGCCACCATCGTCGCCGGCTGGCAGCGGCATAACGACGCCTTCCGCTCCCGGCGGCAGAGGTATCTGCTCTACCCGTGAGGAAAGGTCAGGGCGGAAGGCGGGCTTGCCCCTCACCCTCGCCCTCTACTCGAGGGAGACGGAGTAACAGGAGAGGGGCGTGCCGGGGGGGGAGGGGAGGCAATCGCCCATTCAGCCCACCGAGGCACGGAACTAGGGGGGGGCCCGGTGCGGCGGGCGCGTCGGCCAGCGGATCTAGCCGGTCGCCTAGCAGACTTCGACCGTCGCGCTGCAACCCTGTCCGCTCGCCCCGCAGATTTGGCTCGCCGCCCGACACATTTGGCCCGTCGCCCGGTAAACTTAGCCGGTCGCCCGGTAAACTTAGCCGGTCGCCCGGCAGACTTAGCTTCCAGAACAGGGATGCCTGCCAAGAATCGCGGGCTGCCTGCCAAGAGTGGCGGGATGCCTGCCAAGAATCGCGGGCTGCCTGCCAAGAATGGCGGTCTGCCTGCCAAGTTCGTCGGTCTGCCTGCCAAGTTCGTCCGGCTGCCTGCCAAGTTCGTCGGTCTGCCTGCCAAGAGCGGCGGGATGCCTGCCAAGGACGTCGGGCTGCGTGGCAAGTTCGTCGGTCTGCCTGCCAAGCTTGCCGGGAGACCTGCCTAGAGTGGCGGGCTGCCTGTCTAACTTCCCGGAGGGCGTTCCTTTCCACCCAGCCTTGAGGGCGGATATTCGAGTCGTTTCCCACAATCGCGCCCGAAAGTGGTCAAGTTCTCGCAGACACCGGGCGGTGGGACAGGTAGTTGAGTT
>JANOBO010000340.1:0-15839 GCA_031411695.1 Verrucomicrobiaceae bacterium | reverse complement strand
GCCAGCCCGGTGGCCAGCGCGGTGCCCATGACGCGGATGCTCGCCTGCGCGCGGTGCGTGGCGGCGATGCAGCGGCCAGCGATGAAGACATTCCGCAGACCTGCGGGCCGCAGAGATCGAAGCGGAATGTCGGCGGCGCGTGGCTCATTCGGATGGAGAAGACGCGGCCCTTTGTTCGTCTCGCGAAGCTCAATGGGCCACGTGGCGAGCGCGACCGCGTCGTCAAATCGCGCGCTGGCGAGGATGTCATGCTCCGTGAGATCGTAACGGCCGTGCCATCTGCGGCTCTCCCGAATGCCCGCCTGCGCGGGCCAGCTCGAAACGAACGCGCGCTGGAAAGCGGGAATGTGACTCAACAACGCCAAGATGGTCTTGCGGCCGGTGATCTCGATGTTCGTGAGGCTGGCAGGTGCGAGCGGATCGAATCCCTCGCCGCCGGCGAGATCGACGGTGATGAAGACTTCGCCTGCGTGCTGGCTCTGACGAAAGTGCGCGCCCAGAGATTCTTCGGCAAGGTCACCCGATCTCACCGCCTGCGCGATTTGTCCCGCGAGCGCGATGGGCCCGTCGCTTTCCAGGACGCCGGCATCGACACCCTGCACTGCGGCGATGTACGCGGGACGTTGCAGCGCGCTGGACGGCGCCATCTCCCACGGGCACCGCGTGAACTCCGCGAGCACCGCATCGCCGCTGGCATCGACAAAGGCGCGCGCGAAAATGTGACCGCTGGTGCCGCGACATTGGGTGCGAATCGATTCGAGCTGACCGGAGGACACGACCGCATCGACAATCTCGGTGTGGAAACGCAGTTCGAGGTTTGGCGTTCCTCCACAAAAACGATCATACCATGCGGCGAGAAGCATGGGGTGGTGAGGAAGCACATGCACGCGACCCAGCCGGAGCTGCGACTGCGCGACGCCATCTGCGATGAGGCGACGCGCGATCTCACTGGGGATGCCTGGATGAGCGAGTGTCGCCGTTTCACCGGGCAGGTAGAGACCGCAGAAGGTGTGGACGAGCGATGCGGTGCCGGCGCCGCCGAGATAGCCGTGCCGCTCGACGAGCAGCGTGCGCGCACCCTTGCGCGCTGAGGCGACTGCTGCTGCGACGCCCGCGCTGCCGCCACCGATGACGACGACGTCGTATGCTGACCGCCCGTCAATCATGGGCTTGTCTCACCGAGCAAGTCGTGACGCCATTGTTTGCGCATGATCGCCACCTCATCCGAATTGAGGCAGGAATCCACCCAGCTGAGCACGACGGCCTTCCGTCCTTGGCAATCGGAGAAAAACAATCCTGAGCCCGGCGGCGCGGACACACCGGGGATGTGGAAGCCATTCAGCACACGCCCGCCAAACGCGAAGTCCATTCCCCGCGCGAATGTGCCCGTCCACGAGTGGAAGAGTGAGACGAGCTCCCCACGCTGCTGCCAGCGCACCAAGCGGAGCATGAGACGGCCCGGCAAATGTCGCGCGAGCGAAAGGAACGCGCTGAAGGAGAGGTGATGCTTGTTGCGCAGGTGCTCCACGTTTTGCCGCATGATGAGACGGCAGGCTGAGGTGACATCGTCGAGCTCGTCGTTCTCGAGGACGTAGTAAAGCATCGTCATGTGATTCTGGAAGATGACGGGCTCGCCCTCGGATGTCTTCGGTCGCAACTGCGCCGGGACGCCCATAACGATGGTGGCGCGGCGGATTCCCCGGGCATGCAGCAAAGCGCGATGCGCGCGCGCCGCGATCACGGCATGGAAGAAAACGGTCATGAGGTCGCCACCCACCGTCCTGAGGGCTTCGGCGTAACGCTTGCTTTCACCGGCTGAAAAGGATTCCACGAAGTGAAGCGGCGCGCCACGGACAATGCGCCCTTGGCTCGCGGATGGAAAATGCTTTCCAGACAGCTTGAAGAAAAACTTTCCGACTGCCGCGCTGTCCTGAAAACGCTGCCACGCGGAGCCGTCCGGCTCGAGCGGAAGATGATCGGGAAGCACCTCGTGCGGATCCTGCCACAAGCGCGCCATGGAGCGCACGAGAAGCTCGATGCCAACACCGTCCAGTAGAACGTGCGACCATGTGATGATGAGGAGCCATCGGTCGTGAGCATGACGCGCCACATCGATGCGGACATGAGGCGGGCGTCCGTCCACATGAAGCGGCATCCTGAGAAGGCGCGTGCGCAATTGCTCGACGGAATCCACAACCTCCTCGTCACCCGCCACGGATCCCAGACGGTGAAAGGCGAGGGGCAACGGCTCGACCGATGCATCTGGGCGCAGCACCCAACATGGGCATCGCAATGGAACGTGCGCCGGACATAGCTCCGCAGTGAGCAGCGGCAGGCGGCGTGGGAGCGCGGCTGCGAGCCACGACAATTTGTCACGGTCAGGACTGCCTTCGATCTCGATCTCGGTGCTCGCGGAAAGGCAGCCGCCCCAGGCGCGATGGCACAAGCCATCGAGCGCGAGGATGAAGCCGTCACTCGGAGTGAAGGGAAACGCCTGGCTCTGGCGCGCGCCTGCGGTCATGCGCGCGGCGCGGCGGCCGTGCCGCGGATGAGCGCCGCAAGCGCTGCGGCGCTGGAGAAATTGTGCCGCGTGAGGTCCGCCGGTTGAACTGTGCAAGTGAAACGCTCCTCAAGGAGCAGGACCATCTGCATGATGCCCATGGAATCGAGCCCGGCGGAAAACAAGTCCGCGTCGATTGCAAAACTGGTTGGCAAATCGGGAAGAAGATTCTCGCGGATCGCATCGAGCAGCGATTGCTCGAGGCCCTGCGCGCGTCCGGTGGAAGGTGGTGTGGAGGAAGGCATTCGCTGTCGCTCAATGGATTCACTTTGCTGGCGCGCGCAACTGCTCGCACAACAGCCCTGCGGAGGCGCGGCCGCGCTCCTGGAGGATGTATCGAGTGCGGCGCGGAAAGAGGCCCGGATGCGGCGCGAGCGTGCGCAGATGCACGATGCGCTTCCCTGAAGCGTGCGCGAGACGTAGCCGGTAGGAGAGGAGCTTGTCCGACATGATTTCGTGACAACGCGCTGCGGCGAGTGTGATGTTCATGCCGCCGCCTGGCGCACCGGGACAGGTGCCGTCCTCGTGTACGATCTCGTGGATCACGATGGTGCCGATGTCTGGGGCATCGAGCCAATGCTCGAAAGGGCTGACATCGACGGTGCCTCCATCACAGAACAGGCTGCCATCAATCTGCCTCGCGCGGAAGAGTCCCGGCACGGCGCTGCTGGCGACGGCGTATTCGCATGCGTCGCCTGAGGAGACAATGTCGAGCCGTTTGTCGGTGAGATTTGTGACGGCTAGCTGCACGCGGGGGGACGCCATTTGCTCCAGACGGAGCGGGCCGAGCTTGCGGCGGAGGTAGCGCACGACGTTGTCGCCGCTCAGGACGCCCGTGCCGAAGGTCTGGCTGAGCACGCCCGGAAAACGCAGCCACCAAGCCCAGTCGAAGACGCTGCGGCGCACGCCGGGTTGGAAGATGAAATCCTCAAGCGCATCACCCCGCAGTCCAGCTCCGCACAGCACGGCAGTGAGCGCGCCAGAGGATGCGCCGGCGATCTGATCTGGAAAGATGCCCGCACGATGAAGCGCGGCCATGAAGCCTGCGTGGCAGTAGAAGCCGAAGAATGACGATGAGAGCGAGATGGCTAGGCCGGGGGCGACGGCGGGCGGTGATGAGTGCGGCACGATTGGGATCAAGGCGTGATTTTGGAGCGGGAAGTTCGGCGTGCGAATGCGGGAAGCGAGTCCCACGCGATGAGCGCGCCGCCCAACAATGCCCAGAGGCTTTGAACGGCGAAACCCGTGAGCGACACGGCCAGAATCTGCGCGTGATCATTCCCAGCGCCAGATGGAAAAACTGCGAGGAATATCTGCTCGCGAATGCCGAGGCCCTGAACGGTGACGGGCAGCGCGCTCAAGGCATCTACCACAGGAAGCACCGCGAAGAAATGGAACCATGGAATCGGCGAGCCCCATGCGCGGGCAGCGGCGGCAAAGGCGGCATAGCTCGCGGCGAGGCAGACCATCGAGGCAAGGAGGCCGAGATTTGCAAGGCAGGCGCGAGCGCGCAGCTCGCGGAGCTGGTCGAGCATTTTCACTGCGGCACCCGACACCGCAGGCCACCGTCGCGTGGCCCACGCGACCCAGTTTTTGTGGACCTTCGTGGCCATGACGCCAGAGAACGTGAGCAACGCGAGGGCGCCGAGCGCGATTCCAGACGTCCACAAAAAGCCAGACATCGCGGGCCCGCCGCGCTCGATGATCCAGCCTGAATGCGGCACGGTGAACGCCGCAAAGAACACTGCCGAAGACAGTAGCCCGGCCATGTGATCGAAGGCGATCGACGCCGCCACGGCTGCTTTCTTTTGTGGAAACCGTCGTGAGAGCATCGCCATGCGAAAGCCATCTGCGGCGAGGGCACCGAAGATGAAGTAATTGAAGAAGTCAGCCATCCAAGTGAGGCGGAGCGTCTCGCCAGCCGCCGCAGGCACGCCAGCAAGCCGGAGAAACAAAAGCCAGCGGACCCACCAGCCGAAAACCGATACAGCGGCCACAGCGAGTGACGCGGCCAACCAGCCCGCATCGAGAGTACTCCACGAGGGCAAGGCGTGCCCGAAGGACATCACCTGCCTGATCGCAAGCGCGAGGAGGACCATGGCGCCGACGAGCCGGATCAGAGACCACACCGCCTGAGAGCGCGAGTCTGCGACTGTCGGAAGTGATGTCTCGGGTGCTGGCATGAGGGGGACCATGCTGGCACAGAGTGGGACCGCTGCATCTTGGATTTAACAAAGCGCGCACATGCTGAGGGTGCGTGCGCGGTGCGCGCAAACAGCCTTTCTGGTTGCGCGCATGGCCAGTGGGTGGAAGTTTTCGCGCCATGTTTGATCTCGTGGTTTTCCCTCCGCAAACATGGTCCCAAGGAGTGCAGGTTTTTTTCGCGCTCGCTGTCGGCCATGCTCTCGCAGATTTTCCTTTGCAGGGGGAGTTCCTGGCGATGTGCAAAAACAGGCGTTATCTGATCCGGCTGAAGGATGCGAACCTCCCGCCCAACATGTGGATCACCTGCATGGCGGCGCACTGCCTCATTCACGCAGGAATGGTGTGGGTGATCACCGGCTCCGTTTTATTCGGCGCCATCGAGCTGGTGGTGCATTGGATGCTCGACATGGCGAAGTGCGAGGGGAAAACGGAATTTAGCTTTGACCAGTGCATGCACCTTTTGTGCAAAGCGCTTTACGTCATCGCCGGAATGGCTCATTGGATGGGCTAGGTCGGATGCAGCCGGCGCGAGCGGTGCCGGAACGTGGAATGCAAAGAACAGCAGTCATCAATGTCGTGGGTCTCACGACGCGCCTGATCGGCGGATCAACTCCGAACATCCGCGCGTTTTTAGAGCGGAACCGATTTGCCCGCGTGGAGCCTGTGTTGCCCGCCGTCACCTGCACAGCGCAAGCAACGTACCTCACAGGAAGGCTTCCGCGCGACCACGGCATCGTGGCGAACGGATGGTATGACCGGGAGTACGCGGAACATCGATTTTGGAAGCAATCGAACCATCTCGTGACGGGCGAGAAGCTGTGGGAGGGCTTGCGTCGCGCCGACCCACAGTTCACCTGCGCAAAGCTGTTTTGGTGGTTCAACATGTACTCCTCCGCCGACTTTGCCATCACGCCGCGGCCGCTTTATCCGGCGGATGGCAGCAAGGTGTTCGACGTGCACACACAGCCGATGGGGATGCGCGAGAAGATCAAAGCGGATCTCGGTCCGTTTCCCTTCGCGAGTTTTTGGGGCCCGGCCGCCGACATCAAATCATCGGTCTGGATCGCCGAGTCGGCCAAGTGGGTGGAAGAGAAACACTGGCCAAGTTTGTCGCTCGTTTACCTCCCGCATCTCGACTACAACCTCCAGCGGGCGGGCATCAACTGGGACGTGATCACCGCCGATATGGTGCAAATCGACGAGGTGGTGGGCGATCTCATTCGTTTCTACGAAGCGCGCAATATCAAGGTCGTGTTGCTGTCCGAGTACGGGATCACGGACGTGAGCCAGCCAGTGCATTTAAATCGGGTCTTCCGGTCCAAAGACTGGCTCTCCATCAAGATTGAGCTGGGCCGCGAAACGCTTGAACTGGGAAGCTCCCGCGTCTTTGCAATCGCGGATCATCAGGTGGCTCATGTGTATGTGAACGATCCCGCCCTGCTCGGTGAAGTGCGCTCTCTTCTAGAGAACACGCCGGGCGTCCAACAGGTGCTCGGCAAGACAGAAAAGTATTTCAACGGCCTCCAACACGAGCGCTCCGGGGACCTCATCGCGGTCGCGGACGCAAAAAGCTGGTTCACTTATTACTACTGGGACGACGACAGCCTCGCGCCAGACTTCGCCACTTGCGTCGATATCCATCGCAAATGCGGGTATGACCCGGTCGAACTGTTTCTGAATCCAAAGCTGAAGGCTCCGAAACTGCAAATTGCCGGGAAGCTCGCAAAGAAGCTGCTCGGGTTTCGAATGCTGATGAATGTCATCCCGCTCGACGCGACGCTGGTGAAAGGCTCGCACGGTCGCGTGCCCGAGGACAGTCAGGATTGGCCCGTGCTCATGGGTGACTTACCCTCCCTGCCCCGCTCCGGTACAATCTCTGCGCACGAGGTCTGCCAGCAGCTATTTGATCACTGCGCGACCGGGCGGGGATACCAGAGCCCCACGCTGTAGAGGGTCTAAAGCTGATTCAACCAAGGCCCAATCGCATCCAAGGGCCTGGAATTGACGGCCGTAAAGGGGAGATGTTGACCAACGACCGGCAGGCAGGCACTATGGCATGTACAGAAAAGTAGGGGAAATCAACAATACTGTTGATTTTTGAACGAAAATATTTAGACTCGTAAATTAAATCGCAAATTTGATTTGAAAATGTTTTCATAATTTCCATATTAAGCATGTGCTGAACAAATCTTCGTCCGCCCACCCTCCGCACTTCCCCATCTTATGCCTTTTACCATTCGAAGCCTGTTTCAACCGGGAACCAATGAAGGCGAGTCAGCCGGCGCTGCGGGAGTGCTGGCAAAGGATTTGAGACACGGGGGACAGCAGCCCAGTGGTGTTCTGCCCATGCCGATGAGCAGCCCGTTCGGAATGGAGGTTCCACCCGCGAGCCCATTCGGAGGGTCGTTGTTTAAAACCCGCGAGCCGGAGCCCGCAGGTCTGCCTACTCAGCCCACACCCTCTTCAGGGTCTCCCTTTACTCCGAGCGGCATTGGGCAGTCCATGGGACTAACTGTCGCGGACGTTCTTCCTCAATTGCCACCTGACCTTGCTCGGGCCAACTCTCTGCCCCCAGACCACCCGATTGCGATCGCTCCAGAACTGATCGAGGCCGCGCTCAGCAACGGGCACGCGGCGATTCCCATCTTTGAAGTGTATCGTGTCTGTCCCGCAATCTTCCAATTGCCGGTTTCCCCTCAGGATCCCAGACTCATTCCGCTCCCCCCCGGCAAGCTTCCCTCGCTCATCGCCGCATCACAAGGCGGCGGGTTCGGCCCGTCGCCCATCATCCAGCAATCGCCGCCACCAACCCAAAGCCCCTTCACCCACGCGCCTGCAGATGCGCAGGGCTCACCGTTCCAGCAGGGTAGCCCGCTGACGACGCGCGCTCCGGCAGTATTGCCGCCCCGCCGGGATTCCGGGATGCCCCCGCCATTGCCAGTCTCGCCCGCGCCCATCGGAGGCGGGTCACCCCCGCCGACGTTTGAGCAACAGTCGCCAAGTCCTTTTGGCCAGCTTTCTCCATTCACCTCCCAAGTTGCAGCGTCGCCTACCCCGAGCCCGTTTTCATTTCCTCAGGCTCAGCCAGCAGCGCTTCCTCAAGGCACAGGCTTTGAATCGCAACCTTTCCGCACGGCGGAACCACTTCCACCCTCCGCCTCCCCGTCTCTTTTCGCTAGCGCAGATGAGGTCCGTAATTCGACCCCCGACTCGGCGGGGTCCGCCTTGATGTTGAATTCGATGTTTGGTGCTTCAGAACCTGCCGTGCAACCCACCGCGCCGTCTCCATTCGCAATGCATCCGACGGCCCAGCCAGCCGCCCCGACTGCGGCCGCTCCCTCACCGTTTGGATCTTCTCCTTTCGGCCAGGCAGTTCCCCCGCCTTTTGCTTTGACCGAGCCCGAGCCGGCCCCGTCCGCACCACCAGTATTTGCTTTTCAAGAGGTGCCTGCTCCCCAGCCAAATGCGTCCGCCTCCCCGTCTTCTCCCACGACCGGAGCGCCGCTGAAGCTCTCGTTGGCCACGCTTCTGAAGGGCTACTCGAGTTCCGACCTCGGCTTTGACCCTGCGATGGTGCCTTCTTGGATCATGACGTCAGTTCCTGCCGTTGCGATTCAGAATCAAATGGCAGCGGGAAGAGTCGAGGTGGAGCTTGGCATGCTCATTGATGGTACCACCGACATTGGATTCCGGAACGTGCTCTCAAGCGCACGTCGGGACCTTTTGATCCGGCTTCCTACAAATGAATTGTTTCACAGTCTCCCTGCTGCGACGGCCACGGAATTTTCCACCGCGCAACAAACGGTCAGTCCCGTGTTTGAGGCTCAGACTGTAGCGCCACCACCCCCAACGCAGCAGCCGACTCCTCCGATCGCGCAGATCGTGGCATCGCAGCCACTCAACCCGTTCGCAGCAGCGAAGGCGGCGCTCTCAGGGCCGCTCGCGCCATCAGCTTCCCTCTCGAGCGCTTCAGGCCCCATTCAGCCAAAAGCCAACGCCAACTTTGGATTCGCCGTCTCCCCGCCCGCACCCGCACCGTCCACACTCATCCCGAGCCCGCAGCCGAAGGCCGTCACTTCCTTCGATCCCTTTGCCGCTCCGGCGCCACAATCTTGGGGCGGAGCAAATCCGTCAGCCCTGTTTCCTCAGGCGCAGAGCAGCGAAGGCTTCAATAGCGAGCAATTGTTTGGCGCGCCGACACCCCCTCTCCCTCAAGTCCAAACGCCTTCATTCTTCGCTGCGCCGGAATCTTCGCCGCGCTCCGAAGTCACCGTCGAGCCGGTGCCGACGTCCTTCACCGCTCTACCCGGCATCCCGCCGCCACCCGCATACCAATCCGGCTCCTCAATTCCTCCCAACGCAGCGCTACAGTCGGCACCGCCTGCACCTCCCTTTCTTCCGCCTCCGATCCTCAATCCGTTCAGTGGTCCGCTACGATCTTCGCACCCTCCCTTTCAAGCCCCCGCCCAATCGGAGGCTCGATCCACGCCTGAGGTCGCGATGCCATTTGCGACTCCAGCTCCATTCCCAGAACCTTCGCGCACCCGGGCAGCATCTCCGCCGCCAGCGCAACCGCCCGAGTTTTCCGTTCCTTCGCCGCAGCCCGACTCACCCCCGGCGTCTCTTCTCGGTATCACGCCCGTTCCGATGGGTGATGCCGAGCAGGTCATGTTACGCGCGCTTCTCGGTGTGAGCGAACCTCTCACCGTCAGCCGCGTCGTCGATCTCATCTCGAGGATCCCAGGCGTCGCCGCCTGCTCATGCGTGAACGGCACCAGCGCCGTCTCCCACGGCGGATCCTCGCAGACCGCGATGGATTTTCAGAAGCAGGCTGGCGATGTCGCACGCAACATCCGTGCGCTGGCCCCGCTCATCGGCATCGCTGATGCGGAGACTTTCTCCATCAACACAAACGAACGCCTGATGACCTTCTCGTTTCATCCCCCAATCGCTCTCGGCGTCCTGCACCAGGACAATGATCTCGCGGTCGGATTGCGGGACAAGATCACTCTCGTCGGCCGTGAACTTTCCCGCATGGTTACAAAAACAGGCGGCCACCTTTCCTGAACTCCATGCCCACCGTCCGCCATGATGAGAGGAGCGTGAGTTTCAAGATCGTGTACTGCGGCACCCCCCTCTGCGGGAAGACCACAAACATCGCCCAGCTCCACGCCAAGCTCGACCCCGGCAGCCGCAGCGACCTCATCTCGCTGTCCACCGCCGCCGACCGCACTCTGTTCTTCGATTTTCTCTCGGTTGAAACCCCGGCCATTCCTGGCTACCGCACCACCTTCCATCTCTACACCGTTCCAGGCCAGATCACTTACAACGCCACCCTCCAACTGGTCCTCCGCGAGGCAGATGGCGTCGTCTTCGTCGCTGACTCCCAGATGGATCGTCAGCGCGCGAACATCCAGGCCTTTCAAAACCTCGAGGCCAACCTCCGGCTCAACGATTCCTCGCTCGATCAGCTTCCAGTCGTGCTCCAGTACAACAAGCGCGACGTGCCGAACGCCGCGCCCGTCGAATACCTTGAGTTTCTTCTGAATAACCGCCAGCGCCGCTTCATCAGCTTTGAGGCGGAGGCAAAGAAGGGCCGCAATGTGGTGGCCACGTTGAACGCCGTCTCGCAGGCGGTCCTCGCCGCGTTCAGGAATCAAATCGCCGCGCAGAACGGCGCCGTGCCCACGCAGATGATGACGGCCGCGCGCTGAGCCTGACTTCTTCATCCAACCCCAAGAGAACCCCAAAGCCATGAACACACCCGCACATGCCTGCCTCAACGGACTTCTCGACCTCCCAGGTGCGCAGAACGTCCTGCTCATCGACCACACCGGCGATTGCCTCGCGCACATCGGCCCCACGCAGCTCTCGCCGGCAAAGCTGACCGTCTGGAGCGTGCTCGCCCGTGCATCCTTCAGTGCCGGAGATGAACTCGGCCAGCGCGCAGACTGCGGCTCGTGCCAGGAGATCACCAATCTCCACGACCGCGGCGGCTCCATCCTCCGCCTCGTTGCAGGCGGACAATTGCTCGTGCTCCACTTTGATTCCACCCCTGCCCTCGGCACCCTCCGGCTCGCCGTGCGCGAGGCGGCGGAAAAGCTAGCCTCATGCCTGCTGCCATGCGCGCCGGATTCACCGCGCCTAGACAGTGCGATGCTCCACGAATCCATGCCCGCCACGGTCGGTGCCGTGCTCTTCGAAGCCTACGAGGCCACTGAGGAGGAGAACAACGCGCTGGCCCACGCCATGATGTGTCACGAAGATTGAGCGGGCACCGCAGAGTGCCGCGCATTCGGACCTTTTGAACAAGCCGCCGCACGGCACCCGGTGGGCGGAAAAACGGATGATGCCCGCGCAGGACAGATAATCCGCGTCACGCAGCCGAAGGGGCGCGTTCATTTTTCTCGCCAAGCACCCCGCGCGTGCCTAAAACATGGCTCGTTCATGAACCCACGCATCCTCCTCGTTCTCATCTCCTGCGCGCTCAGCAGCGTCATCGGCCTGGTGCTCTCGCGCGGCGGTGCAGCCCCCGGCAGCGCAGCACGCGGCAGGCCCCTCATCGGCCTCTCGATGGACACGCTCAAAGAAGAACGCTGGCAGAGCGATCGTGATCTCTTCGTCAAACGCGCCACCGCGCTCGGCGCCGACGTTTCCGTCCTCGCCGCCAACAGCGACGACACCCGCCAGCTCCGCGATGTCGAATCCCTCATCACGAACAAGGTCGATGCGCTCGTCATCATCCCGCACGACGGCGCGGCGATGGCAAAGGCAGTCGATCTCGCGCATCAAGCCGGCATTCCCGTGCTCTCGTATGACCGCCTCATCACCGGCTGCGAGCTTGATCTCTACATGACGTTCGACAACGTGAAGGTCGGTGAGTTGCAGGCGCGCTTCATCGCGGATCGCCTCCCCACCACTGGCAAGCTCCGCCTCATCCGCATCTACGGCTCCAAGACCGACAACAACGCCAAGCTCTTCAAGCAAGGCCAGGACAACATCATCACGCCGCTCATCGCCTCCGGGAAAATCGAAGTGCTGCACGAGGACTGGGCCGAGGATTGGAAACCCGAGAACGCAAAGAAGATCGCCAACGCCGCCATCACCAAGCTCGGCCAGAACTTTGACGCCATCCTCGCCAGCAACGACGGCACCGCCGGCGGAGCGATCCAGGCACTCATTGAGGAAGGACTCGCCGGCAAGATCATCGTCACCGGTCAGGACGCCGACCTCGCCGCATGCCAGCGCATCGTCCACGGCACGCAGACAATGACCGTCTATAAGCCTCTCACCCTCCTCGCCAGCCAAGCCGCCGAGATCGCCGTCAAGCTCGCGCAAAGAAAGCCCATCATCGCCCGCGATGAAACCGACAACGGCAAGATGAAAGTCCCCTCCGTCCTTCTCGACATCATCGCCGTCACGAAGGAGAACATGATGGACACCGTGGTGAAGGATGGCTTTCGGAAGAAAGAAGAGGTCTATCAGGGCACGGAGAAACAGTGATCCGCCTCATCACGGCCCCGTCACCTTCAGGCGCACGAACAGGTTCGTGTTGCTGCCGGTGGGAACGCTGAAGGTGTGTTGCGGCGGTGTGCCAGTGTCCGTGATCGGATTCCAGGTTCCTGTCAGCGCCGTGCTCCACTCGGCTCCATAGGTGATGCCGGACACGCCTGCGGGCTGGCTGAAGCTGATCACGAAGTTGCTGCCGATGAGCTGCCCTGATGGAAGCTGCCCAGCGCTGTTCTGGGTTGGATTCAAGCCGAAGCCAAATTCCAATAGGTTAACGAGTCCGTCTCTATCGAAGTCAAATGTGTCCGCCGCATTGCCACTATTGACCGTCGCGCCGAACCATGTCTGCCGCCAGTTCTCCTGTGCGGTGAGGCCGGTGCCGGTCAGGGCGATTTCGAAAGGGTTCTTGGTGCCGAGCACATTGCTGGCGATGTGCAGCGTGGCAGATCTAGAGCCCAGGGCGCTGGGGGTAAATGTGACGGTAAAGGTCACGCTGCCACTACCGACGGGGATGGTCGTGCCGCTCAGCACGCTAACTACGAACTCACTGGTGCCCCCAGTGATAGCCAGACTGGCGAGATTGGCGCTACCGGGATTGGTGAGGGTGAAGGTCTTGGCAGTGCTGGTGCCAAGTGTCACGGTGCCAAAATCCACACTGCCTGCGCCGTCGGTGAGAGCGCTGGTCTGCGTCACGGCGATGTCGGGCAACAGGATCTCATCCGCTCCGATCACCGGCGCGGTGGGGCTGCGGGTGTCACCGTCAAAATCAGCGGTCACGCCCGCGACCGGAAATCCAGCCCGATTCACCAGCACGTTGCCGCCCGGGATGATGTGCAGGTCGGCGGTGCCGGGAGCAACGAACATCGCGCTGGTGTAGTTCCCACCGGGCGTGCTGGCGCTGGAGTGGGTATCGCTGGGGACGTTTGTTTTCCACTGCGCATAGCTGATGGGAGTGCTGCTGCTGCTGCCGTTGCTGGCGTCAAAGAAGTTCGTGGTGGTGGTCAGCCCGGTTCCGGCATAGACGTTGTAGTCCATCTCCAGCGTGCCAGTGCTTGCAGTCGAAAAGTTCGCGGCAAAGTGGTTGCTGCCGCCGGTGCGCAGGTTCAGGAAGACGTTGTTTTTCACCGTGGCGGTGGAGTTGCCGCCATAGCTGTAGGACCGAGTGTCTCGAAACGTGCCGCCGCTCCCGGTGAGGAGCACGGTGTTGTAAATAATGGCGGTCGTGCTTCCGATCACCCCTCGGTCGTAAACGCCGGTGAGACTCTGCGCCGTTGTGCCCGAGGAACCGAGCACCACCATGTTGTTCACCACCGTCACGCTCTGACCTGCGTCCGGCTGGAGGTCGATGCCACGGGCCAGGCTGGTGCTGCCAGATACATTCCCCAGGTTCCAGATGCGGTTGCCAGCGACCATGGTGTTGCCCGTTTGACCTGCAAGGACGATGCCGTGGGCGGTGTTGCTCGTCGTCAAGTCGCGCAGAATATTGCCGCGAATCAAATTCGTCCCCAAGCAGATGAGCGAAATACCAATGAGGCTGCTTGTGCGAGCGGCGGTCTGGTAAATCGTATTTCCAGTGATGCTCCACGAGTTGCTGCCTGAAAAAACGCCCACCCCCGAGAGCGCGAAATTGAACAGCTCGTTGTTGGAGATGATGTTGCCGCTGTTCGCGATCCAGTCCGAGCTGCCGGCTGAAGTGACTAGATAAGAAGCCAGTCCTGCGACATCGGTGCGGTCCCGGATTTGATTTTCGGTCACCGTGTTGCTGTCGTTGCCCGTCACCGCGCCTTCCCGGAAAGCCACCACCCCGTAAGCGCTCCCACCGCCTTCGATCACGCAATTGCGTATGGTGTTGCTGCTCGCGTCGTTGATGAAGTAGAGGGTGCTCGCCAAACTACCAGTGCTCGTGTTGCGGATCGTCAGAAAGCGCCCGCTGCCGCCGAATCTGCCATCAATGATCACGCGCTGCGCTCCGTTCAGGCGGATCACGCCATTCGCGCCGGAGCCAGAAATCGTCCGCATCGTAGCGCTGTTGGGCCGGATCGTTACGGCGAAGTCGTTGGGAAACACGTTTGCACTGGTCGCATTGAGCAAAACGCTGCCGTCCTCGGTCGTGTTGCCGGTGATGTTTACGGTGAGGTGGCTGGTGAGTGCGCTGGCGTTCAGCGCAGCGAACAGACCGCCCGCGCCACTCAGGCTGGAGTAGCTGCCGCCGGAGCCGACTGTCACCGAGCCGCTGAGCGGGGCCAAGATGCTGTAGCTGTTCACGCCTGTCCTGGGTTTGACATTGATGTTCTGCACGGGTGGATTGGCGGAGGCAGTGGCGATGGCCGGGATGGAGCTAAGATTGTTCGCCGCATCCTGCGCGACGACAAAGTACTGGATGGTTTCACCCACGGTCACAAGGCCACCTTGGATGATGGAGTAATCAATCGTAAAGCTATACAGACCGCCGCCGCTGTCGGTGCCGGTGACGTATTTCCAGCCGTTGGCCGCCGAAGTGTTGCCGACGAAGGCATCGGCGTCCGTGGCCTTCTTGTAGTAAAGCCTTGGCGCGTTCGCGCCGCCAGAGACAGGGCCGCTGTTGTCCACGATGGTGGCCCAACCGGTGAGCGTGCGATTGGCCGTCGTGCCGCTGGAGAGCAGCGGGTAGCTGATGGCGGGAGGTGGGTCGTAAGTGAAGTTGCCCGCATCAGCCCCGATATCCACGGGAGTCAGGCTGCCGCGCGTCTGGCCGTCGAAGTCACCAGTGATGGCGGCGACGAGCACACCTCTGCCCTCAGCAGGATTACTCGCCTGCAAATGTAAATTCACGGTCGCCGACGTACCAGTCGCATTGACAAAGCGTGGATCAGCCGTGGCGCTTGATGCGTCTAGTCCCGTCCCGGCCTGCCACGCGGCGAGGGTGGTGTAGTCTGCCCCATTGAACAGACCGAGCACGCCACCGCTGCCGGTGACGTAGATGATGTTGTTGTCCGAGGTCATGCCTGGAGGCGGCGCGATGACGCTCCCGTTCGTCACTGCGTAATGCTTGCCGGTGCCCCCGCTGTTGCTGCGGGCATTGACGAAGATATTGTTTCGGATGTCGCGCGAATTGTACTGGCTGGAGCTGCTGTAAGCAAAGGTGTTGGTTGCGCCGGAAGTCGCCGTGCCGCCTACATAGACAGAGTTGTGAATGAAGTTTCTTGGGAACGATGCGCCATTGTCGTCATCGTAAAGGCCTATCACAACAGCCGCACCGGCCGTGCTGGCCCCACTGGCATCAAGACCCACGCGCACCATGTTGTTTTGTGCGGTGAAGGTGCCTCCCGACTCGAAACGCAGCCCGCTCAGCTCCGCTGACGGGCTGTTAGAATCAAGAAAGAGGCTGTGCACGAAATTGCGGTCGATGACATTGGCGCCGCTGATGCTGCCGCTGAAGTAGATACCCGTGACCTTTACTGCAGCATTCGGATCAGGCTCTATCGCTGCGTTCGACGTGTTGGCTAGAGAATGCACGACGTTTCCGGAGATGGTCTGGCCTGCGGAGGACGAGCCCTGCCAAATCCCCACCACCGACGGGTTCGTG
>JANOBO010000339.1:0-6083 GCA_031411695.1 Verrucomicrobiaceae bacterium | reverse complement strand
GTGCGAGCCGGTCGCGAAGACGAGCGCCTTTGCTTCCCCGGAGACGAGCGAGGTGCCGGCGAGCAGGGTGTTGCGAGCGTGCATCGGCTCGGCCTCGTCGCACGGCTCGGCATCGCGCGAGACCGGCAGCGATTCGCCGGTGACGGTCGAGTTGTTCACCCGCACGCTGAACGCCTCCACCAGCCGGCAGTCCGCGGGAAGGATGTCGCCGGCTTCGAGCAGAATCACGTCGCCCGGCACGAGTTCAGCCGCCGGCACCTGCCGCACCGCGCCCGCGCGCACGACTTTCGTCACGCTCGGTAGCAATTTCTTGAGCACCGCCAGCGCCTGCTCGGCGCGATATGCCTGCCAGAACGAGAACACGCCATTGATCAAGATCACGCCGAGGATCGCGAACCCGAGCGTCGCCATGCCTTGCCCCGGTTCGCGCCATTCTGCGAAGAACGCGAGCGCCGCCGCGATCCACAAGATGAGCGCGAAGAAATGCACGAACTCTTTGGCAAACGTGAGCCATAGCGCTTCGCGCGCGACCTCCTGCACTTCATTTGCGCCAAACTCCGTCAGCCGCCGCTGCGCCTCCGCATCACTCAGCCCCGCGATTTCACTCTTCAGGCTGGCGAAGGCGTCGGCGACCGTGAGGTGGTGAATCTTCATCGCGGATTCTCGTGCATCCCAGCCAGCTCCGGGGTGAAGCCGCGGCGGAAGCGCAGCGCCACGTTCACCAAGCCGATCAGGACGGGCACCTCGATGAGCGGGCCGACCACGGCGGCGAAGGCCACGCCGGACTTGATGCCGAAGACTGCGATGGCCACAGCGATGGCGAGTTCAAAGTTGTTGCCCGCGGCAGTGAAGGCGAGTGTCGTCGAGCGCGGGTAGTCGGCGCCGATGCGCTTGGCCAGGAAGAAGCTCGCGAAGAACATGATCGCGAAATAGATCGTGAGCGGGATGGCGATGCGCACCACATCGAGCGGCAGCGCGACGATGGTGTTCCCTTTGAAGGTGAACATCACAACGATGGTGAAGAGCAGCGCGGCGAGCGTGAGCTTCGAGATGCGTGGGATGAATTGCTCATCATACCAAGCCTCGCCTATTAGCGGGACGAGGATCACGCGGCTGAGCAAGCCGGCGGCGAACGGGATGCCGAGGTAGATCATCACGCTCCAGAAAATGTCCGACATGGCGACCGGCACGACCTTTCCCTCAAGCCCGAAATACGGCGGGAGCACGGTGATGAAGAGCCACGCGTAGGCGCTGTAGAGCAGGATTTGCAGGATGCTGTTGAGCGCGACGAGACCGGCGGCGTATTCGCGATTGCCTTCGGCGAGGTCGTTCCAAACGAGCACCATGGCGATGCAGGGAGCGATGCCGACGAGGATGAGACCGACCATGTATTCGGGGTGATCGCGCATGAAGGTGAACGCGAGCAGGACCATGAGCAGCGGGGCCACGATCCAATTTTGGATCAGCGCGAGGGCGAGAATGCGGGTGTTGGCGAAGACCTTTGGAAGCTGCGCGTATTTCACTTTCGCGAGCGGCGGATACATCATGAGGATGAGGCCGATGGCGATGGGCAGGTTGGTCGTGCCGACGGTCATCGGCGCGAAGAACGCCTCGGGATCGGTGATGACGAAATGCGCGAGCGCGACGCCGAGCGCCATGGCGGCGAAGATCCAGACCGTGAGGTAACGGTCGAGGAAGGACATCTTCTTGGCGACGGAATCAGACATCAGAAATTCGGGTGAGTGGAGTGGCTGCCCGTCTCCGAGGTTTCAGCAGCCGGGTGAAGAAGCGGGAGTAAGGATGCACTCGCTGCGTGGGCTGCCCCGCGCGTTCGATCGGCAGGCCGGCATTCGCCCAGGCGAAGATGCCGCCTTCGAGGTTCGATACGTCCTGGCGGCCGGCGTTTTGCAGGCGACGGGCGAGGGTCGCGCCGCGATAGCCCGCCGAGCAGTAGACGACGATGGGGCGCTCTGGATCGAGTGCGGAGAGCGCGGCCGGGGCGGCGGATTCGGGATCGACGCGCCTGGCGCTGGCGAGATGACTAACTGCGAATTCCTCCTTAGAGCGGGCGTCCACGATCTGCGGGGCGGGCCGTTGCGTATCGCGCAGCCAGGCGTCGAGCGATGACGGAGACAGGTGCGGCACGCCAGGGAAACGGCCGCGCACGACGGAGACAGCCCACGCGATGCCACGGCGATGATCCGCGAACCACCAAAGCGCGACGCCGGCGAGACCGATGAAGCCGAGCGCGGCGAAGATGAGTTTGGCGGCGGATTTCATGCCGGTGCAGTAGCGGTGGCGTGACGAAAGGTGGTGTAGCCGCCGGAGAGATTTCTGACGTTGAAGCCATGCTGCCGCAGGAGCCGCACGGCGTTGTAGGAGCGCTGGCCGCTCTGACAATAGGCGACGATTTCCCGATCACGCGGCAGCTCGCCCAGACGGCGGCGCAGCTCATCGAGGGGAATGTGCGTCGAGCCAGGAATGAATCCTCGCGCGCGTTCGTCGGGACGGCGGACATCGAGCAGCAGCGTGGCGCTGGGATCGAGCGCATCGATTTCGTTCCACTGCGCGAGCGCCACGTCACCGGCGAGCACGTTCTGCGCGGCCATGCCGGCGAGGTTGACGGGGTCCTTCGCCGATCCGTAGGGCGGCGCGTAGGCCAGCTCCAGTTCGGCGAGGTCGTGAACGGTCATGCCGGCCTTGAGCGCGGTGGCCAGCACGTCGATGCGCTTGTCCACTCCATCGTGGCCGATGGCTTGCGCGCCGAGCAGCTTGCCGGTGTCGGGCGCGAACAGGATCTTCAGCGCGATGGGTTCGGCGCCGGGGTAGTAGCCGGCGTGGGAGCCGGGATGGAGATGGAGCGCCTGGAACGGAATGCCGGCACGCCGGAGGGATTTTTCATTCGCGCCCGTGCAGCCGGCGGTGAGCTTGAACAAGCGCACGATGGCCGTGCCCCAAGTGTGTTCGTATCGGGACGGACGCCCGAGAATATTGTCGGCGGCAATTCGCCCCTGGCGATTCGCCGGGCCGGCCAGCGCGATCAGCGCCCATAGCCCCGTGACGCCATCACGCACTTCGATGGCATCGCCCACGGCCCAGATGTGCGGGTCGCTCGTCTGGAGGTGTTCATTGATGCGGATGCCGCCGCGTTCTCCGATCTCCAAACCGGCGTCCGTTGCCAGACTCGTTTCCGGTTTCACACCCAGCCCGAGAATGACCGAGTCGGCAGGCAATCGCTGGCCGCTTTTTAGCACCACGATGGAAGCGCGGGCGGGCTCCTGCGCGGAGGGCGGCTCGAACGCGATCACGGGATCGTTCAGGTGCAGGACCACGCCATTGGCCCGCAGTTCCGCGTGCAGCCACGCCGCCATTTCGGGGTCGAAGGGCGTCATCACCTGGGGCGGTCCTTGCGCCACCGTCACGTCGAAGCCGCGATGCCGCAGTTGCTCCGCCATTTCGAGTCCGATGTAACCGCCGCCCACCACGACGGCGCGGCAGCGCTGGCAATCTTTCGACCACGCCATGATCTTTTCCACGTCGGGAATGTTGCGCACCACGAAATGATTTGGGCGCTCGATGCCGGGGATGGGCGGCTTCAGCGGGGAAGCACCCGTGGAAAGAATCAGCGCGTCGTAAGCCTGCTCGTATTCGCGGCCAGTTTCCAACTCACGCACTCGGAGGCGGCGGGCCGCGCGATCAATGCGGATGACCTCGGTTTTGATGCGCACATCCAGATTGAAGCGCGCCTTGAGGCTCTCGGGCGTTTGCAACAGGAGGCTGTCTTGCTCGGCGATTTCACCCCCGACAAAATACGGCAGTCCGCAGTTGGCAAACGACACATGCGGCCCACGCTCGAAGATGATGATCTCGCAGTCCTCGCACAGGCGGCGCGCGCGTGCCGCAGCGCTCGCTCCACCCGCGACGCCGCCGACGATGACGATGGTTTTTGGCGATGAAGTTTTCATTTACCGGGTGCAGGACGCGCCGCCGCCGCGCTGGTTCCACGGCAGCTTCGCGATGAGCATCCCCATGGCGCATGTGTCCGTGATTCCGGCGAACATCAGTCCCGCGCCGATGAAGCCGGAGAGCCAGATGAAGGCGGGATGGACGAACTGTGCGAGCACCGTGCCGATCAGCACAATGGCTCCGGCAGCGATGCGCACCTGACGTTCGAGCGACATGACCTTGCTGGTGCCGCGATCGACCGGCAGCCCGGCCTCGGCCCAAGCCATCGTGCCGCCCTCGACGACGTGGCATCGCGTGTAGCCGCTCTTCTCGAGCGTCTCGGCCCCTTGCTTCGCGCGATTGCCCGTGCGGCAAAAGATGTAGAGCGGTTGATCTTTGGCGAAGCCATCCACGCTGGCGAGTTGGGTCGCATCGAGTCGGTCGAGCTGAGCGAGATGCACGCCGGGGACGTGGATTTCCGCGTGTTCCGCCGGGGTGCGGACATCGAGAAGATGGAGCTTTTCGCCATGCTGAAGGCGGTCGTGAAGTTGGCGTGGAGTGATGGTGGTCATGGCGTAATTACAATTATTTCATTGGGCACGGACGGGCTCGGAGACGCGGCAGCGAGGCGGTGGGCACGGCAGGCGACGCGGTCATGGTCCTTTGCTTCCGCGGGTGCGCTTCGCCGTGGCCGGCGTGCATGTCGCGGCGCAGGTGAGCTGTGAGACGATGCTTTCGAGCGCTGCGAGTCCGAAGGTGAGCTTTTTGAAGAACGAACGGTTGTTCGGGACGAGGACGAAGCGCGGATGCCGCGCCCACAGTTTACGCAACCGGCGATCAAGCTCCACCGCTTCTGCGAGCGACTCATTGCGCGTCGGATTGCCGCCTTCGATGGACGCGCCGCCGACCGCGGCCGTCTCGAAAAAGATGACGGCGTCGTAGCGAAGCAGTTCAGTCGCGAGCGTGGTGCCGACGGCGGTGAAGTAGTCGCGAGTCGCGCCCGGCCAGTAAGCCGCGCCGTCCACCGTCCCGCGGTCGCAGAGCAGCGTGCGGCCTGGATACAGCGCCGCCTGCACGTCTTCGAGATTCCGCTGCACATGGTAGATGCTCGTCTGTGCGAAGCGTGATGCGTGCGGCTCGCGTGAGCGCGGGAAGCCACCTTGAAAAAGAATGGTCGCCGCCTCCGGCACGATGATGACGCGCTCGCCGATCTCCCGCCGGAACAGGTCGGCAGCAGTCGTCTTCCCACCGCCGGGGCCGCCCGTGAGGACGATGCGGCAGCAATCCGGGCATCGCCGTGCCGCTTTCATGCGTAGGCCTCCGGTGCTGCGGCGGCCTTGTCGGCGCGTTTCCATTTCCACTCCTCGACCGCGCAGAAAAGGCACGGCAGTTCTGTCAGCCGAGAGCGAGAGTCAAGCCGCTGTGCGCTGGAAGCTGGTTTCATTGGCTACAGTTTGATCGCGACCTTGAGCACACCATCCGAGCGGTCGCCGAAGAGTTGGTAGGCTTGGGGAATTTCATCCAATGAGAACCGGTGCGTGATGAGCGGAGTGGGATCGAACCGCCCTGATTGCACCAGACTTAGCAGTCGGCGCATCCGCTCCTTTCCACCGGGACAAAGCGTGGTGACGATGCGGTGATCGCCGAGTCCGGCAGCAAAAGCGTCGTAGGGCATCTGCAGTTTGCCGGAGTAAACGCCGAGGCTCGAAAGCGTGCCGGCAGGTCGCAGGCTGCGCAGCGCGCTTTCAAAGGTTTGCTGCGTGCCCAGGGCTTCGATGGCCACATCGGCCCCGCCGCCGGTCAGGCGTTTGACTTCCGCCACGACATCCACGGCGCGGTAGTCGAGGACCACATCGGCGCCCATGCGACGCGCCATCGCCAAGCGCGTTTCATCGCCATCCACTCCGATGATCAAGGAAGCGCCCATCAGCCTGGCTCCCGCGGTGGCGCACAAGCCAATCGGCCCCTGCGCGAACACCACGACGGTATCGCCGATTCGCACCGGCGCTGCCTCCGCACCGGAGATTCCCGTCGAGGCGATGTCGGAGAGCAGGACCACCTGCTCGTCCGTCAACCCGTCAGGAATTTTCGCCAGGTTGGCTTGGGCGGACGGCACGAGAAGATACTCCGCCTGCGCG
>JANOBO010000338.1:0-5361 GCA_031411695.1 Verrucomicrobiaceae bacterium | reverse complement strand
CTCGAACGCGTGAGCCGCGAGATCGGACGGAAGCCAGGCGGAAAGGGCTGAGTGCGAGGCGCGGAAACGCTCCGCGAAGAGAGAACTCCTTGCAATCACCATCGCCTGCATTTATCTAGCCGACCTTTGCGACACAGCCGGTGTGGTGAAATTGGTAGACGCGCTAGACTCAAAATCTTGTTCCGAAAGGAGTGTCGGTTCGAGTCCGACCACCGGCACCATCCCTTGCAGAAACACGGGCGGTAGCGACGTTTGAAGACTGCAGGTTGAACAGTTTGATTCAACCTGTGATGCGCAAGCGTCCCCTTGATTCAATCACCACGGACGTGTCCGACGGCGTGGCACACCCTTGATCTCAGCGGCGGTCCCAATCCGCAGTCATCAGGCACGCCGCGACGGCTTCTTGGAGAGAACGAGTCGGTGCGGACGCAGTGACCGTTTGAAGTTCAGACGCGAATGGGTGTGTGAGCTTTGCCATGAGCGAGATGCCATGTGAAGGGATCTCCAGGCTGATGCAAACAATCGAGGAGCTCAATTCGAGAGGCAGCTCGATGTCGTCCAACTCCGGCGCGCTCTCGGCGCGGAGAGTCATCTTTCCGTAAAGCCGGGCCTCCGCGCCTTCTCCGTCAGGGAATGCCCAGACCACATCTAGATCGCGACGAATCACGTCGAACACCGAGGCAAGATTTGGACCTTGGGCCCTGATGAGACGGCAATCGGTGGAAACACACACCGGTCCGCTCCACAAAATGGGAAAGTCGCCGACGGAGCGGAAGACGCCTAGCAAGGCCGTCTCAGTGGCACTGACGGTGCGGCACACGGAATGAACCAGTTCCTCGACGGATGCACCGCGAACAATGGTGGTGGCTGCGTTTGGCATGACATGCGGCTGGTTATTGGTTATTCGTCTGACACGCGTTTTTCGGTTTGGCTCAAACAAGAATTCCAGACGGCGCAATGACGCGCGGCCACGGGAGCGGTGAAGCAGGTTTCGGTCCGGCTGGAGGCGGCTCGAGATTTTCCTGTTCACATCAGCGCGCAGCCTCTCCATAATGCGCGGCAACCCAAATCCAATCCCACGCCTGTGACTATGAGAGACTCATCGACAATCAAATTCAGACTCTTTATCATGATGATCCTCGAGATTGCGATCTGGGGGGCATGGCAGATCAAGATCTTCAGTTACATGACGATGCTCGGCTTCAGCGCCGGCCAGCAGGGCTGGGTGGGAAGTGTGTTCGGCATCGCTTCGCTGGTCGGCATCTTCTTCAGCAATCAATTCGCGGATCGAAATTTCTCGGCCGAGCGCTTCCTGGCCTTCAGCCATTTCGTCGGCGGCATCGCACTGATAGCGACGGCATACATGAAGGACTTTTGGCCCTTCTTCGGCTGTTTCCTGCTTTACGGGCTCCTATTCGTGCCAACGATCTCGGTGACGAACTCGTTGGCCTTTGCCAATCTCAAGGACCCCGCGCGGGACTTCGGATTTGTGCGCATGGGCGGCACCATCGGCTGGATCATCGTGAGCTGGCCTTTTATTTTTTTGTTGGGCGAAAAAGCGGACGTGGAGCAGACCCGCTGGGTGTTCATCGTGGCGGGCATCATTTCTTTTGTGCTCGCCGCGTACAGTTTCACTCTTCCACACACCCCGCCGCGCAAAGACGTGCAGGGGCTTGACCGAGTCGCATGGTTGAAGGCGGCGAAGCTTCTCGGGCTGCCATATGTTCTCATCCTTTTTATTGTGACCTTCATCGATTCGACGATTCACAACGGTTACTTTGTGGTGATCGACGGCTTCCTGCAAAAGGTCGGCATCTCGGCGAACATGAGCATGGTCGTCAGCAGCATCGGGCAGGTGGCCGAAATCGTCACCATGGTGGTACTCGGGACCGTGTTGAAAAAGCTTGGATGGAAGACAACGCTCATCATCGGGATATTGGGCCACGCGCTCCGCTTTGGTGTCTTCGCGTTTTTCGGCACGCCAGATCATGCGTGGCTCATCATCGCCATTCAGGTGTTGCACGGCATCTGCTACGCCTTCTACTTCGTCACCGTTTATATCTTCGTAGATGCCGTCTTTCCGAAGGATGTGCGATCCAGCGCCCAAGGACTTTTCAATTTGCTCATACTCGGCGCCGGCATGGTTGTGGCGAGCCAGTTGTTCCCGCGCTTGGCCGCCGCCTACACCGTGAACAACGAGGTCGATTACCATAAGCTCTTCCTCGTGCCCGCTGGGATGGCCTTGGTCGGCATTGTCCTGCTTGGCCTCTTTTTCAGGCCGCCGACCCATGGCCCTGCTGAAGTGGGTGAATCGGCGGCGCCGCATTGATGCGAGTGTGGCTTCTCTCATTCGTATCGATCCATGAAACGCTGGCGCATCGCAGGCATCAACTTCGACCATTTTCACATGGGCGATCTGCTCCGGCAGACTGCCGCGCATCCGAACGCGGAGATCGTTGGCATCAGTGATGAGAATCCGGAGCGCATGGTCGGGGCGACGAGGCATTTCTCCCTGTCCGCAGATCGAGTCTTCACGGACTACCGTGCGTGTCTTGAGAAGACCAAGCCGGACATCGTCGTGCTGTGCCCTGCTGCCTCACGGCATGGCGAGTGGGTGGAAAAGGTGGCTCCGTTCGGCACGCACATCATCATGGAGAAGCCTTTCGCCGGCTCGCTGGCCGAGGCAGACCGGATGATCGCGGCGATGAGCGCGACAGGCCGGCAGCTTGCCATCAACTGGCCGCTGGTGTGGAGTCCGGGCCAGCAAACGGCGCATCGATTGATCCAGGAAGGTGTGATCGGCGAAGTGGTGGAGTTCCAGCACACGGGCGGCAATCGCGGCCCGCTGTACCATGGCGCTGACAAGATCGAGAGGGAGCCGACTGCTGCGGAGAAAGCCGTGAGTTGGTTTTACAGCAAGGAGCAGGGCGGGGGATCGCTGTTCGACTACATGGGGTACGGCACGACGCTAGGCACCTGGCATCTCGGCGGGAAAAAGCCGCTGGAGGTGACCTGCACCTGGGATTTATCCGGCGGTCTTGAGGTGGATGAGCACAGCATCACCGTGATCCGCTATGCGTGCGGGCTGAGCAAGACGGAGACTCGGTGGGGCACCTTCACGGACCCATGGACGCATCAGCCGCAGCCGAAGTGTGGGTTTGTGCTGAAAGGCTCTGCGGGCACCCTTTCCTGCTACGACTATGCGCCGACGGTGCGCGTGCAGACGCGGGCGCGCCCCGAAGGCTTTGAGGTTCCGGTGGACCGTCTCCCCCCGCACACTGGCGACCCGATCTCGCATGTGATCCATGTGCTCGAGACTGGCTCGCCTTTGATCGGGCCGCTCGGCCTTGAGATCTCCCGCATCGGCCAGCAGATCGTTGACACCGCGTTTCACAGCGCGGTCGAGAAGCGGACTCTGGAGCTTCTGAGCTAGTTCGCGCACCACCGAGATCGAACTCCTGCTCCTGAACCTGGACCCTGTGGCGGCGGGAAGACGGCCAACACAAAAAAAGGCGGGCATCGCTGCCCGCCTTTGGTGATTTTAAGTCGTGTTTCCCGAGCCGGGTAGCCGCATCACTTCATGATGCGTCCGGCGTAGCCCTTGGCGTCTGCCACTGGCGCGACTTCGACTTGAGTGGTGATCTCGATGTCCTTGGTCCATACGCCGCCTGGAACTCGCGCAAACGGTCCGCAGCACTTCAGGCAGTCGTTCTTGCTGCCCACCATCCATGGCTTGGTTTCCGGCGGGTTGAAGATATTCCAGAACGCGAAGTAGGAGCGGTCAACAGCGTCCCCGTGGGCGTGCAGCGTTCCCTGATGAACCTTCCTGGCGGATCCAAACGCACGCTCCGCGGAACGGCTTCCAAACCCAGCCCAGCGCTTTACCACACGCACTTCGAGATCGGCGGCGTCATCGACCGTGTCGAGCGCATAGTCTGTGTAGCGCCTCGACTCACGAAGGGCGAGGTCATCGGCGCGGCGCGCTGAGTTGAACCCGATCTTCGTGTAGTTCCTCGCCTGGCGTACCGCCACCCTGCCGCCGTAACCGACGTGGTCGTCCGTCACATCATGCACGATCTTTGCGTGGAGTCCGGCTCCTTGGCTGTAAACGTCCAGAACGCGGTTCGTGGCAGGCGCACCTTGATGCACAATCTCAGCTGAGGGCCGCATGTCATCTCGCGGCGCGGTGCAGGAGGCAAGAACTGAAATCAGGACGAGGGTCAGGAGTAATTTCATAAATAGGTGCCGATTCTGTCGGAGAACAGCCTTGATTGTCAAAACTAAAATTTGGGAATCTGCCCTCGTGTTTTCCACGCACGTTGACGGACGCTAATCTGGAAGGCGCGACGGCTCTTTGAGAAAACTGATTTTTTTCTCGCCAATCCTCACCCGACTGTGTCTAATCGCTACAGATGCGGGTTTCGGCTCGGCCTGCGTCTCATATTCATAAATGAGCCGGTCAAACAAACAACGAACGCACTACATAAAATGAAAACACAATCCAAACGTCTCGAGCAGGGCTTCACCCTGATCGAGCTTCTGGTGGTGATCACCATCATCGCGATTCTCGCGAGCGCGGCGGTCCCCACTTTCAACACGGTCCAAGATCGGGCAAATCAAGGAGCAACAGCTGGCAATGCGAGGCAGATCGTCGCGGCGCTCAAGCTTTATGCGGGTGACAATAACGGGGGTTACCCCGATAGCGACAAGGCGGAAGAGCCTGCTTCGTCGAACGATGCGTTCAGGCTTCTGATCAAGTCTGATGTGCTCAGTGACGAACGCGTTTTTGGCGCGAAAAGCAGCAAGTTCATGCCCGACAACAACATCGGTGAGTCACCTGAGTTTTCCGAGGCTCTGGAACCCGGTGAGAATCACTGGGCAATGACCAAGGGGCTTACGGACTCCTCTTCATCGTTGTCTCCGCTGGTGTTTGAGAACCCGGTCTCGCAAGGCTGGCCTCCGATGTGGAATGCCGACGCTGCGGGTAAAAAGGAAAAGGGCCGCGCCTGGCGTGGGGGCAAGATCATCATTGGCTTCAACGACAGCAGTGTTCAGCCAATCCCGCTTGAGGCAGCCAAGGGTGATAGCGTCGGACCCAAGGACCTTGGAGGTGGTAAAAACTACTTCACGCAGTCGTCCCAGGATGGTGAGTTTCTCGACATCCTCGAGTAGCTGACCGCCCGTCTGATCTGATCACCGGCGCCGCAGGAGCAATCCTGCGGCGCTTTTTTTTCCCCAGTGCGTAGCGTCGCGGGGCTGTTTTTTAACGTAACCATTCCAAAGAGCATGCCAGCCCTACAAGGGAGGCTAACAAAGAAATTCACGCGGCAGCCACGGAAAAACCCAAGATTGTGTTCGAGC
>JANOBO010000337.1:0-7957 GCA_031411695.1 Verrucomicrobiaceae bacterium | reverse complement strand
TATGTCGGGAATAGTCGTGCGGACGGGCGCGGCAGCCTGGACGGCTCCCAGAACGCTCCGTTGCCTGAGTCGATAAAATCGGAGAAGCGGAAGACGATGAACGCGGGCGGCTTCACGATGCAGGGAATGCGCAGGTTTTATCGAGCTATACCACTGCGTGAAGGAATCAATTCTCAACGCCAACGGTGTGTCTCATTAGAGCCTGGGTTTTCAACCCCGAGTCCGAGGTCGAACAAAGACGAGCGCTGAAGGCGCGTCTCATGCACGACGGACAATCTTCATGCAGATCAACGTCGAATGTCCATGAGTCGCGCTTTCAGCGCTTGCTGGGCACACACGATTCTGTTCCTGGGGTTAAGAACCCCAGGCTGTTATGGAGCGCACCTTTGGTGCTGTCGAGCGGCACCATCTCACTTTTTTTGATGGCTGGATTCATCTTATCGTGTTCGATGCTGGTGTGCGCCGCACCACATTTCCCGACACAACGAGCGAACAAGCCGCCTTTCTGTGCCATGATGCCCGCGTTATGGAATCGAAAATACTCAAGCTGCTCGGACAGGCAGACTACACGCCATCCAATGTCCCCGAGCTTCTCCAAAGCCTCGGTCTGCGGCCGAATCAGCAGCAGGAACTTCAAAACGCCCTCGCCGCACTGACCACGCGCGGGGACATCCTCCGCACCAAGGGTAACCGCTACATTCAATCCCGCGAGGCTGATCTTGTGCCCGGCGTGATCCAGATCACCCGCGGCGGCAAAGGCTTTGTGCAGCCCGATCAACCCGGCATCGGCGAGATCGTGATCGAGGAGAGATCCACTTCGACGGCAATGCATGGAGACCGCGTGCTCGTGCGGCTCGACGTGCGACCGCAGGGCTTGCGCAAGGCCGCGGCCTTGGAGCCGAGCAGTGGCTCAGTCGTCCGTGTGCTCGAGCGAAAGCGCACGCAATTCGTCGGCACACTGCAGCAGGGGAAACAATTCCTCCACGTCACGCCGGACGATCCGCGCCTGCCGTCGGCTGTGATGGTGCCGCCACCGCGTGATGTTGGGCGCCAGCCCAACATCGGTGACAAGGTCGTGGTCGAGATTCTCCAATGGGAATCCAAGCAGACACCGCCCGAGGGCGAGATCATTGAAGTTCTCGGACCGCCGGATGAGGAGGGCGTCGACATGCTCTCCGTGCTTCGGCATTACGCTCTGCCGCTGCATTTTCCAAAACCTGTTTTGCACGAGGCGCAAGCCATCGCCAAATCACGCCCCGATAATCAGCCCGGCCCTGACGAGTGCGCGGGCCGCGTGGATTGCCGGAAGCACAATGTCATCACGATTGACCCGGATGACGCGAAGGACTTCGACGATGCGATCTGCATCCAAAGCCACGGCCCGGATCAATGGAGGCTCTGGGTCCACATCGCTGATGTGTCCCACTACGTCAGGCCCGGCAGCGCGCTGGACGTGGAGGCACGCATGCGCGGTAACTCGACTTATCTCGTCGATCGTGTCATCCCGATGCTTCCCGAGGCGCTCAGCAATGAGCTGTGCTCTCTCAAGCCGGACATCGACCGGCTGACGAAGTGCGTTGAGTTCCTGCTCTCCAAAGAAGGCAATGTTCTCGCGACCAAGTTCTATCCCGCCGTGATCCGCTCGAAACGTCGCTACACCTACAAGCAGGCTTTCGCAAGCATCCAGGCCGCGCCGACGACGGAGATCGAGCGCATGTTGCATGACGCGCACGAGATGGCGCAGCGGATCCGCCGCCATCGCTTCAAGAACGGCTCGCTCGACCTCGACTTCCCCGAAAACAAAATCCGGCTCGACGAGCAGGGCCGCGTCCTGCGCATCGAGCGCATCGAGAACGACGTCTCACATCAGCTCATTGAGGAGTACATGCTGCTCGCCAATGAAGCCGTCGCCGCGCGGCTCATGGCCACCAACCGGCCAGCCGTGTATCGCATCCACGAATCACCAAAGGAAAAGCGCCTGAACGACTACCGCGAAGACGTGCTCAGCCATCGCGTGCCCTGCGGCAATCTCAATCACCGCCCCGAGGTGCAGAAGCTCCTCGCCCGGCTCGGAACACTGCCCATCGGCCCCGCGTTGAAGATCGGCTTCCTGAAATCGCTCATGCGCGCACGTTACTCCGTTGAGGCACTCGGCCACTACGGTCTGGCGAAAACGAAGTACACACACTTCACCTCCCCCATCCGCCGCTACGCCGACCTCGTCGTGCATCGCGCGCTCTTCGACAAAGTCCACATGCAGACCAGCGATGCGAAACAGATCGCCGATCACATCACCACCACCGAGCGCAACTCCGCCGATGCCGAGCGCGACAGCAAGGAAGTCAAGCTCTACGCCTATCTCAAGGCCCAGCTTACAGCCAAGAAACCGCAGCCGTATTCCGGTCTCGTCACCGACGTGCGGAACTTCGGCTTCTTCGTCGATGTCTCCGAACTCGGCATGAGCGGCCTCGTTCCCTTGTCCGCAATTAAAGACGATTTCTTCATCTTCGATCCCGCCAGAAACCACCTCTCCGGCCGCCGCACCCGCCGCATCATCAGGCTCGGCGACAACGTCGTCGTGCATGTCTGCAAAGTGGACAGCTTCAAGAAGCAGGTGGATTTCACGCTCGCGAGCAGCGGCCCGGAAACCAACGAACGACAGCAGCAAAGACAGGCCCACCCACGAGGCCGACAGTCCTCAAGGCCACTGGCAAAACCAGACGCTCCATCCCGACCCGAGCACAAGCGAGGAGAAGCACCCAAACGGCGGCGGCGGTAAGCGGGAGACGGCATTTTGTGAGACGCAGAAGCGATGACACTTCCAAACGATACCTCACACCAATCCCCTCCACTATGCGCAGATGATCATATCAAGATGTCTCTGGCCGACTGGCGGTAGCCGTTCAAAAATTCGCGGAGCTTCTCATTGTCTGCCAGGCTCATCCTAAATTGGATTTTGTCGCGTTCCGCCTTTGCGGATTTCGTGAAATACGATGTGGTCGCCACCAGCCCCATCGTCGCTTTCTTCATTTCAAGCACTCCGTATAACTCACGAATCACGTCCACTCCGACTGGGTTCGTGTGCGCGAAGCGTTTGCATTGAATGATCGTAAGTGCGGAGCCGACGGAGGAGCGGCGCACAGCATGAATATCCACTCCGCCATCCGCGCCTCGAGGCCCCAACTCAACCTCGTATCCTTTGTCTTTGAAAAGGGCTGCCACCAGTTCTTCGAACCTTCGAGGCGTCAGATCATACATTTTTTCGGGATGTGCGGCAAGATAGCGCACTAACTCCTCATTAATTTCGGCAATGTCTATCCTGATGATTCTTGACCCACCTTGCATGAGCAAGTCGGGAGCGGAAACGATCAGGTCGTTTTCATCGTCGTCGCCTTGTTCTAGATCATCGCGAACCTTTTCCCTTCGGAAGAACGCCTCCACATCGTATTTCCGAAACGCATCATCAACCGTGTCTGTCGAATCCGGTTCAAAAACAGCCTCACCACCATCATAAGGAACCGCGCCATGCCATTCGGAATCGTAAATCTCTTCCAAGGCCGTCATCAGTTCTTCGAAATTCTTGCACACTGTGCCTCCTCTTCGGTCATCCGGGTCGGACAAGAAGATGACACCGTTGAGGTCATCAAAGTCGGCATTTTCCATCACTCGTGCTACTGCTTCGCGAGCAGAGAACTCCCATGTCATCTCTGACTCATCGTCATCCTCATTCGCATCGTCATAATCGGGATCGTCATTCATCTCCGATAGGATAGTGCGCATCTAAAGTTTTCCATCAAAAGGTGTCGGTCGAGAGTTTCAAACGAAGCGGAAAAGCGTCGGGGGGTGATAATTGACAGGCATCGCGGAGTTGGCTGAATACGATCCCCAGCAGGGAGAATGGCGACTTGCACCGCCACTTGTCTCAAGCAATCATCCGGCGTGGCCCATACCAGCAAGCTTGAAGAATTGATCGTCCACCTCGGGCAGCACCCTGGGGTGGTCAATCTTGGCGTGACGAAGCTGTGGAAGCTGATTTATTTCATCGACGCCCGCGCGGTGCGTGAGTTGGGCGGGCCGGTCACGGGTTCTGACTTCATCAAGTATGAGCACGGCCCGGTGCCGAGCCGGGGCGAGAAGCATCTGCGCCACCTCGTGCGCAAAGAAGAAGTGAGCACGACGCCGGGGATCGTGGGTGGCAAGACACTGAATGAAGTGAAGGCAGCGCGGAAGCCGGACCTGTCGGTGTTTGCCAGCAAGGAACTGAAGCTGATCGACGCGGTGTGCACGGAGATGGGCCGCAAGAGCGCCATGGCCCTCTCCGATCTGAGCCACAAGGAACCTGCGTGGCATTATGCGGTGATGATGGACAAGCTCTCGCCGGAGCTGATCGCTTACGGTCATGCGGAAGACCCTGACGGATTGTGAAGCATGGATGTCCGGTTTCATTGCTCGAAACGAGTGAGGCACTCCGGCAAGAAGTCGAAGCATCGGGTAATGGAGAGCTGCCCGACCGTGATGCAGGTGCTGAAGCTGAATCCGCTCTACGGTGTTTCGATTCCCCGCTTCCATGACCTGCGGAAGATGCGCCTCCGCGCACCGGGGCTCAACGTGGGCAAGAGTGGCGGTTACCGGCTCATTTACCGCGCCAAGGAGATGGATGAGGCGGTGTATGTTGTGTTTCTGGAAACGTACTTCAAAGGCGACTGCGAAGACTTGGGCCAAGACGAGTACAAGCTGTTGGTAGCCGAGGCGGACTCCGTTCTGTCTGATCCCATGCTCCATCAGTGGGACTGACGATTCGAGACACCGCCGAATTTCACTTCGCCCAGATCAGCACGGGTCTGGTGCCCGCGGTCACTGTGGTATCACCGGGCTTCACTCCGGCTTCAGGTGTAGGTCGGCTCGGTGAGTCGGGGGTTCCGGGGTCAATGACCCCGGCAACAGAGGTAACTCCGGCTGGTGGAGCATCTCCGGGAGTCAGTGGCATCTGCTCGGAGCGGGAAACAGTGGCCTTTGGCAGTGGGAGCGTGACGCCTTCTTGCGTGGCGTGCCAGGCGGCGAGGATTTTTTGCGCGCCGGGTTTCTCGGGGGTGAACTCGAAGAGATAGCCGTCTTTCTCGGACTTCAGGAGCGCGCGGCTGAAGCGGTAGTCGGCGAGGTGGCGGAGCATCCAGGCGATGGCGTGGTAGGCGGGCTTGGGCTGGAAATTGCGCGTGATGCCGGAGCAGGCGTGGAAGCTGGGCTTGTCGTCGTCGTTGAAGAAATAGACGAAGGCTTTGTCGATGCCCATCTCGGCGAAGAGCAGGTAGCTGCGCACGAGCCACATCGCCTGCTCATCGTCGGTGCACGTGATGAACTTTGCCATGTCGCCCTTCGGATCGGGCTTCTGCGTGCTGCAATCCCAACCGAACTCACTGACCCACATCTCGCGCCCTGGCGCGTTGGCATTCCGCCAGTGGATCATGTCCTGAATGTGGCTGAGATAGGGCACGCTGGAGTCCTCGGGGTAGCTGCGTCGCCATGTGGGCCAGCCGTCCTTGATGGCGTAGCGGTGGATGCGGAGTACGTCGATGAGTGGCAGATGCGGCGTGAAGATGGCCGCGCCTTTCCAATAGCGGTCACTGCCGCCGGCCTCGGTGTTGCAGGTGGCGATCTTGAGGCGCGCATCGCCTTCGCGAATGCCCTCCGCCATCGCCTTGAAGAGACGCAGATACGTGGCGTCGTCCATGTGGCCCGGCTCATTTCCGATCTCCACCCACTCGACGAATGGATACCTTCCACCGGGCCCGAAGTTCTCGGCGAAGCCTTTCGCGTAAGCCCGCGCATCGCGCTCAATGTCCTTCCAGTCGGCCGCCTTCATGTCATCAAATTGAAGGCACACGCTGATGCTGAGTCTCTGCGCGTGCCAAGAGCGATACACTTTCTCCCATGAGACGCGGTTCTTGGCGAAGGGCCACTCGGGCATGACGGCGGTGTCTTTGCCGAGATCCCATTTCACCGGATGATAATCGCGCACCACACGACAGACGGGCTGATAAAGCTCCGGCTTGAACTGCACCGTATGACCGCACAGCCCGACGAAATCTCGGAAGAGCGGCCGATCCGCAGCCTGCATCGAGATGATGCTGAAGGCATGGCAAAACAACATGCCGCCCATCACAAGCAGGGTTTGCCGCCGCCGCCGCATTGCCCGTCCGCTATCGTCGCGATGCTGGGACACTCGAGACATCCAAAGACATTGAGGCATCGAGTGCTGGCGTGCGTTCATGATGGAGGAGCAGTCGGGTGCGCGAGCGATTGCGCGTCTCATTCCCGCGGGCCGATGCGAAAGCCGCCACGCGAGATGCGGTTCACCTTGCGCAGCAGCAGCCAAGTGAAGGTGAGTGCGAGGATGCCGGTGACGAGCGCGACGGGATGGACGCTGGATTTCGTCGATGTGGGATCTGCCCCCATCGCCGCCGCCGGTTCAGGGCTGGTGGCGGCGGTGTCCGCGAAGTCGGTGACCCACGCATACTCGGGCTCGTCGCGCGTAAACGAAATCTCAGCGGGCTTGCCGTCCTGCTCAAAGATGGCCTGCACCACATGCAGCGCGCCGGCGTCCTCGAAGATCTTGAAGCCGACCCACAGCTCCTCGACCAGAGGTTGGGAGAATTTTATGAATGTGAAATCGACGAATCGCTGCGGGTAATCGCCAGCCGCGATCTCGCCAGCCGCGATCTCGCCGTCGTCGTCCAGCCACATGCGTTCCATGCGACGTGGTTCACCGAGGTTGGAGTCCGCTCCATTGATCGTGACAAGCACATGGCTGCCCAGATAGTCGCGGAGCGGCGCCTCCGCCGCGCTTAGTTCCCGCTTGCTGAGCTTCCCGTTCTTGTCGGCATCGATGCGGAGGAACTGCTGGAGCGTGTGCAGATTGAATGTGACGCGGAATTCGATGCGCCGCGGCTCGACCTTGACCTTGAGATGGCTGATGTCTGCCGGATGGGATTGGGAGGGCGCGGCCCATGAAAAGAGAAGCGTGACCAACGGCAGCGCGAGAGCACGCCATCGTGGCAGTGATAAAGCCGGCCTTCGGTCGAATTGCATCGGGCATTCATACCAGACATTTTGCAGTGATCCACCGTGAGGAATCCCGATCCGGGCGCCGCGTCGGCGCGCCCCAAATTCGCGCGCGATGTGCGCGGCGCAGATCTCTTCCATCCGCAGCTTGAAGGTGTCATCACCGGCGGCTAGTCTGCGCGCTTTCTGTTTTGAACCTGATCTCCGCGACTGCTCATCCCGCCCGAAACTGGGACCGTCTTTTCCACGGGCTGCTCCTCGGCGTGGTGGCGTTCCGGCTGGCATATCTGCTTTTCTTCGTGCGCGAGTTCGACCTCGCGGGTGACGAGGCCTACTACTGGGACTGGGGCCGCAGGCTGGATTGGGGCTACTTCAGCAAGCCGCCGCTCATCGGCTGGCTCATGGGCTTGGTGGGCCGGCTCAGTGGCAATCAGGAATGGGCCGTGCGCCTCGCGCCGCTCGTGCTCGGCACGTTTTCGTTGATCGCCATCCAGCGGCTGGCGCGCGCGATGTTTGATTCGCGCGTGGCTTTTCTCACGGTCCTTCTCGTGGTGATGGCACCGGGTAATGCGGCGCTGAACCTGCTCTTCACCATTGATGCACCGCTGGTGCTCGCGTGGACGCTGGCTCTGCTTTTTTTCTGGCGCGCGATGCAGACGCCGGACTCGTGGCGTCGGTGGCTGGCGTTTGCGCTGGTGTTTGGCATCGGCCTGTTGAGCAAGCAGATGATGCTCGTGTTTCCCGTGTTGATGCTGGCTCACGCGGCGATCTCGGCGGAGGATCGGGCGCTGCTGCGGAATCCCCGCATGTGGGTGGCCATCTTCGTCGGCACGGCCTTCCTCGTGCCGGTGCTCCTGTGGCAGCAGGCAAACGGCTGGCCGACGGTGAGCCACATGAA
>JANOBO010000336.1:0-25716 GCA_031411695.1 Verrucomicrobiaceae bacterium | reverse complement strand
CGGCCGCAATGCCGCTGGGCACACCGCTGTTGCCGCCACCAGCGATGCTCGTCCAATAGTAGCCGCTGTATGCACTCGTGGGCATGCGGCCGAGGTGCATCTGCGCGCCGCCTTCGATGCTTTCCGCGATGCGGATGCCGCCGCTGCTGCTGCCCGCGCCGGAGCTGTAGCTCGCGAGCCGCGCCACGACGATCATGTCGCCGTAGTATTGCCAGCCGTAAAAGTAACCCGTCGTCGGTCCCGTGACTGTGTAGGTGCTGCCCGCGAGCGAGGCGCTGCCGGGCGCGTTCGGCGCGGTGCCGCTGTCTTCATTCACCAAGGCGGGACCGCTCGGCGCGGGCGTGAGCGTGACGTTGTCAAACACGGCGGTGGCGCGTCCGGCGGTGTTGTTGTTCGTGGTCGTGAGGCCGTAGTGCGCGTTGGTGTTCAGCAAGGGAATCGCCACCGATGCGCCGACCTGCGTCCAAGCGCCAGGCGCACCGCTCACGTCGGCCGCGTAGCTCGCAGTGAGCTCGTTGGTCGTTGAATTGCGCACGAGTTTCAGCCACAACGGCAGCGCGGGCGGCGAGGGCACATCCACGCTGGTGTCGTTGCCCGTGCCGGGACGTGTGCGGAATTGTAAACCTGTGCCTGGCACAAAGCCGAGCACGGCGCGACTCGAGCCGCGCGCGAGCGAGTCACGGATCGTCACGCCCGCGAGCGCGCCGGTGGTGCTGAAGCTCGTGAGCCGCGCCACCACGCTGCCATCGCCCGTCGCAGCGCGCACCATGACGTGCGCCTGATCACTGGCCGTGGCTGCGTAACCCGCGCCGGTGCCCGTGACGCTGAACTGCCCCGCGTATTCCAAACCTTGACCGCGACGCGATGACGATGGGCCGAGGTCTTGCGTGATCCAGTTCGAGCCAACGAGCGCGCTGCCGACCACGACGGTAGCCTGGTCGCTCACGGTGAATTGCGTGTCCGTCACCGTGATGCGCAAAACGTAAGTGCCTGGCGCGGCGAACGTGACGGCGGTGGTCGTGGCGCTCGGCGATTCGATGGTCACCGCGCCGGGGCCGCTGACGAGCGACCACGTTTGCGTCACGGCAGCGGGCGCGCCGTCGTCGCTCACCGTGGCGCTGAGGATGACGCCATTCGCGGCGGCGACGAGCGGGCCTTGCGCGGCGGGGCTGTGGATGAAGACGGTGGGCGGGTTGTCGTTGTCGGCGATGGTGACGTTGTCAAAAGACTGCGCGCCGATGTCGTAAGTGCCGGTGTTCAGCGAGAGCGTGACCTGCTCGTCGCCCTCGGTGTTGCCATCATCCACCGGTGTGATGTTGATCGTCTTGGACACATCGCCGGAGACAAAAGCAACGCTGGTGGCCACGTTGGCGTAGTCCGTGGTGTTCGTTGCGGTGCCGGCGATGGTGAGATTCACGGTGAGCGCCACATTCGTCGGCGCGGTGCGTGTGACAGTGAACTGACCGGGATTCCCCGCCGTCTCCGATGCGGCTGGATCATTCGCGATGAGCGTGACGGTGCTGCGGTCATCATCCGCGATGGTGACGGTGGCATTGCCCGGCGAGCCCACAACGTAGCCGCTGCCGCTCGCGACGGTGAGGATCACAGTCTCGCTGCCTTCATTCGTCGCGTCCTGCACCGGCGCGACGTTCACGAGCAGGGTGGCCGATTCCGCCGGGATGGTCTGCGCGGTGTTGATGTTCGCGTAGTCGGTCGTGTTCGTCGCGGTGCCGCCGCGCGTGAGCGTGATGGGCAGCGCGGATGTCGTGTCGCCCGTGCGCGTGATGGTGAACTGCCCGGCGTCACCCGCCTCGTTCGCGCTCGCGTCATTCGCCGTGATCGTCACGACGGACGAGTCCTCGTCGGCGATGGTCAGCGTGTGCGTGGCGACGGTGCCGAGCTGGAGATTGGATGGTGCGGTCAGCGTCACGGTCAAAGCCTCGGCGCTCTCCAAGATCACGTCATTCGTGATGGGCACGCTGATGAACTTCACGCTCTCGCCCGCCGCGAAGTTCAGCGTGCCGCTCGTGCTCGTGTAATCGCCTGGCTCCAGCGCGGTGCCGTTCGCGGTCGCGTAATTCACGGAGCAAGCCGTCGTGGCCGGCGAGCTGAGGCTCACCGCGAGCTGCGCCGTGCCCGCGTTTTCCACCACACTGCTGGTGGCGCTGGCAAAGCCGACGAAGGGCTGCGGCGGCCCGCTGTCGTCATCGATGATCGTGTAGCCGTGGTAGGTCGCGGTGGAGCTGACGTTCGCGCCGTTCGCATTGAGAAGCTGGATCGTCACCAGATTGTCCGGCTCGTCCATCGTGTCGTTCACCACGTTGAGTACAATGTTTTTCAACGTGTCGCCCGGCGCGAAGGTGAGGACGCTCGCCGGCAAAGAAAAATCCACACCGGTGCCGAATGCGGTCGTGACGCTGTGCAGACGGTAGCGCTGCTCCACGCTGCCACTCTTCACCCAGCCGGTGTGAATGCCGCGTCCGTAATGCACACGGTTGTCGCGCGCCATCACGCCCGCCTGCGCCGCCGCGGCACCGCCGGTGAGCGAGGTCACACGCGCGGCGATGGTAAAATCACCCGTCACTTGCACGCTCGGGAAGTGCGCCTCATCGCTGCCGCTCGCGATGCCCGCGCCAGAGCCGGTCACGGTCCACACGCCGCTGGCGAGGCTCTCGGCGCCTTGCTCGTTCACGAAGCCGATGGTGCGACCTTCGAGCGCGGTGACGGGATTGCCGTTGAGCGTCACGTTGTCGAATGTCGCGGTGGCGATCTGGCCATCAGTCGCCGCGCTGACAGCGAGGCCCGCGAGGATCGTCGGGCCAAAGGCTATGCTCGGCACCGTCGTGAAATTTGTCCACGAGCTGCCGTCGCGCGACACAGCCTGCGTGAACGCATTGCCCGCGCGCGCCGTGCGCACCCACATCGGCAGAATGAGCGAGGTGTAAGCGGCGACGTTCGATGACGAGCCACTTGTCGTGGTGCGATAGAGCGTGAGAAAATCGCCTGTGAGGGCGCCCGAGCCGAGGCTGCTGGCATGAATCGAGCCTTGCACCGTGGACGAGCGGAGCATCACACCCGCGCGTGAGTTCGCGATTGCGTTGCCGATGGTGATCACACGCGCGGTGATGGTGCAGTTCGCGGAGTTCGACACGGGCACTGAAATGAAGCGGCAATTGTCCGCCGTGGATGAGTTCAGGATGCCCGCCCCGATGGTGCTGATCGTGTAGAGACCGCTCGCGAGCGAGTGCGATCCCGTCGCGGCGCCTATGTTTGCCGCCGTCTCCACGCCGGTCGTACCGCCTGCGGAGAGATCGGTGACGGTGAGGCTGTCGATGGTGGCGTCGTATGATGTGGTCGTCGAAGCGGGCGCAAAGGCGATGCCGGCGAGGTAGCTCGTGTTGCCGAGGCCTGACACGGTGATAGCGCCACCACGCTGCGTCCACGTCACGCCGTCATTCGACTGCCAGTGCGTGATGCTCGTGCCCGTTTTGATCACGCGCACCCAGAAGGGCGCGGGGCGTGAAGTGAAACTGTTCGACACGCCGCCGCCGGTTTGCGAGCTGACGGCGTACTCCACCGTCACGGGCGCGGCCTGCGCGACGGAGAGCGTGACGGGGATGTTCACACTGGTCACGCTCTCGCTGCCGGAGGAACTGCCGCTTTGAAAAGCGACGGTGGCCGTGGGGGTGTCGTTGTCTGTCACATACATCGTCGCTGCGGGGCCGCGCGAGTAAGCGCCCGGCGCGAGGTCGAAGATGATCGTCTCCGTGCCCTCGAAAGTCGTGTCGTTCACGATGGTGATAGGCACATCCACACCGGTCGCGCCCGCCGGGATCGTGACGCTCGCGGGCGCGGTGAAGTCCGAGCCGCCACCGGTTGCGGTGCCGCTGTAGGCGCAGTTCACGAGCAGCGCCGCTGTCGTGCTGCCGGAGCGCGAGACGTAAAACTTCACCGGCGTGGTGGTCGCGCCCTCTGCGATGGAGATCGCGCCGCCAGTGCCGACCTGTGTGTCCACATAGAGCGTGTTGAGGTTGTCATTGTCGCGCAGCCAAGCGCTGGCGCTCGTGGTGGGCGCGTAGAGATGGTAAGTCGCGCCGGGCGTGATGCTGAACGTCACGCTCTCCAAATCCTCTGCGAGCGCGTCATCAATCGTGCGAAGGCTCACGTCGAGCGTGGTCGCGCCGCGCAGGATGACCACGCTGCCGGGCACCGCGATGCCGGTGGTGGTGTCGCGCTTGAAGATCGCGCCGCCATCACCCACGGCCCACGCGACGGTCGTGCTGATCGTGTGGACGCCGTTGAAGGTGGCCAGCGCGTTGAGCAACTGGTTCGTCCACGTCGAGCCGTTCGTCGTTGCGGCTTGCGCGCTGAACGCGCCACCGGTGACGAGGTTGCTCGTGTCCGCGCCCCACACGCTATTCAAATCAGATGTCGTGCTCGAGGTCTGCGCCGCCCACGTCGTGCCGGCGCCTTTGCGAACGACACCACCTGCTCCCACGGCCCAGATGTTCGTCGTGTTCGTCGCGAAGACGGAATTGAGCTGCGCGCTCACGCCAGAGGTCTGCGATCCCCAGGTCGTGCCGTTCCAAAAGCGGATCGTGCCGCCCGCGCCCACGGCCCACACATTGCTCGCGCCCGAGCCATGCACAGAGCGAAGCTGGCTCGTGGTGCCGCTTGTTTGCGAGATCCAGCTCGTGCCGTTCGTGCTGCGCAAAATCACGCCGCCATCGCCGACGGCAAAAACATTCGTCGCGCTGCTGCCCCACACGCCGCGAAGCACACTCGTGATGCCGGAGGTTTGCGCGCTCCAGGTTGTGCCGTTGAAAAAGAGGATGGTGCCGTTGTCGCCCACGGCCCACACACTCGTCGCGCTCGTGCCCCACACGGCGCGTAGCGCCTGGGTGGTGCCGGAGCTTTGCGCGGCCCAGGTCGCGCCGTCGCCTTTGAGGATGATGCCGCTGTCGCCCACGGCCCAGAGATTCGTCGCGTTCGCCGCCCAGATCGCGCGCAGGTTTTCAGCGCTGCCGGAGCTTTGCGCGATCCACCAGGTGTTCACCTCGTAATCCGTGCCGTTCAATGCCACGCCGCCGAGGGTGAAGTTCACGAGCAAGGGCGTGGCCGTTGTCTCGCCGCGATAGGTGATGCGGAAGTTCGTGTTGGTGCTCGGCTCCAGGCCGTTGGCCGTGTTCACCACCTCGATGTAAGGCGTGTCCGTCGCGTTGTCGGCGATGTTCACCTGCGCGCTCGCGCTTGAGCCGATGAGATAGTTCGTCGCGTTCGCGCCGAGGTTCAGCACGACGCGCTCGGTGCCCTCGCCCTGCGTGTCGATGCGCGGCACGATGCTGATGCTCGCCGTGCTCTGGCCGGCCGGAATCACAATCGAGCCGGGCATCCACTCGAAGTCCACGCCATGCAGCGCCATCACACCCGAGCCAGTCGGGCCGGAGAACGCGTAATAAACCGTCAACGCGCTCGTCGTGTCGCCGCTGCGCGAAACTAAAAAGGTGCCGGTGTCCGCCGCCGCGCCGAGCACAGTAAGGTCCACCTCCGCCGCCTCCGGATCGCTCGCCGTCACGCTCACGGTTTGCAGATCGTCATCGTAAAGATTCGCCGTCGCCGTGATCGCGAGCGGATCGATCACATACGCCGCGTTCGTGCTCAGCGTGAGGCTCGCCGTCTCCAACTGCTCCGAGGTGCCGTCGTTTATGGTCGTCACGTTCACCACCGCAGACGACGCATTCATCGGAATCGCCACGCTGCCACTCACGGTCGTGTAATCCGTTCCATTCACCGCCGATCCAGTGACCGCGTAATTCACTGTCAGCGCCGCCGTCGTCGCGCCCGTGCGCGTCACGGTGAAGACTGCGGGCGAAGCGCTGTTCTCCGTCGTGCTCGTCGTCGTCACGACCAGGCTCACCTTGGGCAAAGCGGTGTCATCGTCCGCGATCACCACCATCGCCGACGACGCGGAGCCGACCAGGTAGCCAGTGCCCGCCGCGACTTGCAGGATCACCGTCTCCGGCCCCTCGCTGCTCCCATCCACCACGGGCGTGACCGTCACATCCAGCGTGCTGCTCTCCGCCGGAATGGTGAACGTGCTGAAGCCCTGGATCGCCCCCACATAGTCCGGCGTGAAGGTGTAGTCCGTCGTCTTCGTCGCGCTGCCGAGCGCTGTGTTCACACTCACCACGAGATCCTGCGAATCATCGCCCGTGCGCGTGAGACGGAAGGTGCCCGGCGTCACGGGCGACAGCTCGTTCGCGTTTGGAGCCACCGCTGCGATGGTCACGACACTCGCAGGTGTGGCCTCGAAGTTCGCGCCCGAGAAATTCGGCCCCACCACCACGCTGTTGTTGAACAGCTCGCCGAACGAGTAGCCGTAAAGCAGCGGCGTCATCGTGTAAGTGTTCGCGCTGAGATTCGGGATCGTGAAATAGCCGTCTGCATCCGTCACCACGCCGTTCGCATTGTTCGCCGTCACCACCACATCAGGCAGCCCCGCGCCGAGCAGCATCACGCGGCCGCTGATCGTGAATGTCGTCGCGCTGCCCACGGTGACGAGCTGGTTCCGCGTCACGGTGCCGCCCTTCATATCGCTCGCCGTGCAGGTCACGACGTAAGTGCCCGCCGTCGTGAACTGCCGCGTGATCACGTTCGAGTTCGGTGACACGATCTGCGTGCTGCCGCCGAAATGCTGCCAGCCAAACGCGAGCGGGTCGCTGTCGGGATCACTCGCCGTCGCCGTGAAAGTCACCGTGCCATTGAGCGGCACCACATCGGCGGACGCGGCCAGCGTCATCGTCGGCGGCTGGTTTGCCGGGAAGCTGCCGAGGTTCACCTGCACGTCCATGTAACGCGGCACATCGCTCGCCGCCACGGTCGTCATGTGAATGCCCGCCTCCGTGTCCGAGAACGTCGTGCCGAGCGACACCGGCGCGTCCGTTTTGCCGTAGGGCGAGCCATTCGTCGTGTCGATGAGCTGGAAATTGCCGCCGCCGCCTGATGGGAAACGCCAGCCGAGCACCAAGCCGCTTTTCGCCCACGGATTGGAATCGAACAGCGAGCGCACCATGCCCCAATAGACGCGCTGCGAGTCCTTCAAGATCGTCATCGCGTAACGCCGGCTCGGATCGAGCGCGTTTTGATCGAAGGCGTAGATGCGATACAACCCGCTTTGCGTCACCGGCTGCGTGAAGCTCGTGGGCAGCCAGCGGATCTGGTTCTTGCCCTGCGCGTTGTAGTGCCCCGCGGTGCCCGCGCCGCCCATGATGTCGTAGCTGTCGCCGTATTCCTCGTTCGCGCCGTTGCCGATGCTGCTGGTGCCGGCGGTGCTCCAGAAGTTCGAGTGCCCCAGGCCGAAGGTGTGGCCGATCTCATGCGCCCAGAGACTCACGCTGTCGCTGCGACACCACACCGTGCTGCCGCCCGCGAGGCCACCGTAGCTGCCCGGGCCGCCGTTGTGCCGCATCACCACGCAATCGTAGTCATTGCTGTCAAAGCCCAGCTTCCGCGCCTCGTTCCGCGCATCCGTATGCGAGATGCCCGTGCCGCCGATGTCGCCACCATTGCTCGAGTCGCGGTTCACATACCACAGCTCGTTATGCGGCAGCTTGATCGGCGGCGTCACCACACCCACGAGCGAGAGCCGGCCATACGACGCCTTCGAGTAATGATCCGCCACATCGCGCAGCGTCGCATAGAGCTGCGCCTCCGTGGAGGGCAGCGCGTTCTGATCCGCGTAGGTCACATTCATCGCCAGCACCTTGATCTGGCCGATCGACGGCGTCGGTGCGGACGGCAGGATGCCCGAGAACGCGAACGAACCGCCCGTCACACCCTCTCCATAAAGGATCGTCTGGTTACGCACCGCGATGTGCGACCCATCGCAAAACAGCGTGATCTCCGTCGCACCTTCCACCGCCGCGACACTCTCCGCGATCACCGCCGGCACCTCGTCTACAGCCAGCACCGTTTTACCCGACACCGGGCACTCCGTCACCACCGGCTTGTTCAAAGGCAGCGTCTCTCCGATCTCCAGCCGTCGCGTCGGCTCGTCGCTGATCGCGAACTCCGAATCCACCGCCACGCCATTGACCGACGCGCCCGGCGTCCATGTCAGCTTCTGCTCCCGCTCGCCATAAACATAAGCGCGATACGTCCCGCCCTTCTCCAATTCCACCTCGCGATACGTCGGCACAGGCGGATCATCGCGATTCAGCGGCACGCCTTGCATCACGCGCAGAGCTCCGATGCCGTTGACGCGCTTCTCCAGCAAGACCACGATCTCCCCCGGAAGCTCCTGCCGCACCACCATCGGCACCGCCTGCTCGAGCGCCGCCTTTGGATCCTCCTTGATCAGCTCCTTAAAAACCACCCGCCGCTCCGTGGCGAGGCGCACACCCGCCTCGTCCATCTTCGCCCTCTCGGCGGGTGCGGCGGCAATGTAGTTGCGTGTCCAACAAGAGAACGCGTTGATGGCATTGAGCGCCGGTGCCGGCGGAACGAAAGCCACCGCAGACTTCTCGGATGATATCGACGCGGCGTCGATGCCTGGAATCGCGGGAGGCGGCGCGCCGCGAGCCGGTGCCTTCGTTTCCACAGCAAGCTTCGGCGTTTTCGGAGGCGTGAGGCCGTTTCGCTTGAAGGCGATCCATGCGCAGAGAAGGACAAGAACGAGGGCGCAAGGGTAGAGGTGCGGTGGCTTTCTCACAGGTTAGTGGGGTGGAGAGGTTGGGCTTCGAGAACGATCTAATTTCCGGTTTGTTAGAAAGCTATCCAACAAACCGGAAAGGAGGTTTCGGTTCAAAGGCCGACCACCAGCCTCCCGCCAAAGCCCGTCGATTTCAACCGCCCGGCGGCACATTATCAGCGGACAGCATCTGCGCAGCAGGTCCCGTGAGCGGCGAGCCGCAATGCCATTGAGCAACGGATGAGCTCATGCACGACGGCGTTTCGGCTACCCGCGCCAGCCGCCATTGATCTCAATGGTCTGCCCCGTGACGTACGAAGCCAGCGGCGAGCAGAGGAAGAGCACCACATTCGCCACCTCGCCCGCCTCGCCGAAGCGGCCGAGCGGGACGTTCTTCATCATTTCTTGCCGCACGTTCTCCGGAATCGTCGCGGCCATTGCCGTGTCGATGACACCCGGTGCGACGGCATTGGCGCGGATGTTGCGTCGCGCGCCTTCGCGGCTGAGCACGCGCATCATCGCCTGCACGCCGGCTTTTGCGGCGGCGTAGTTCGCCTGGCCGAAAAATCCCTGGATGGCCGCGATGCTGCCGAAGCTGACCACCGCGCCGCCGTCGCGCGTGATCTCGAGAGCGAACTTCGAGCAGTAAAACACGCCGTCGAGATTCACGCCCATCACGGCGTCCCATTCATCGACGGACATCTTCGAGATCGTGCGGTCGCGGATGATGGCGGCGTTGTTGATGAGGAAGTCGATGCCGTCGTGCTCGGCCTTGATGCGGCCCATCATCGCCTGCACCTCCTCGGGCTTTGACACGTCGCCCGCCACGGCTGCGGCGCTGCCGGTGCGCACGTTGTTCAATTCTGCGGCGAGCAATTCCGCGTCTGCCGTGGTGTTTGGCAGCCCGGGATGATTGATGAGGACCTTTGCGCCTGCGCGATGAAACGTCCGCGCCATCTCCGCGCCGATGCCCTGGGATGCACCGGTGATGAGCGCGGTCTTGAATGAGAAGTCGATGGGGATCATGAGCGGGGCGATCGAACGGCTGACATCTCACCAAAACGCGCCGAACACAGGCGGTATCTCCTTCACCACCACGCGCAGACTCAAGCCCTCTGTCTGCAGCTCGCGATCCAGCGTGTCATCATTTTCCGCGCGCGCGGTCAGCACGCGCTCGACCTGAGGCCTCCATTGCTTGGCGAACCTCTCATGGTACGGGTGGCGGGCGTCGAGCCAGTGCCCAAGCAGCCGCGCGCGACCACGCGGTGAGCGCCAGAGCAGCCGTCCGTATTCGAGGCGCGACTCATCTTGATGGAGCAGTTTTCTCATCCGAGCGGAGAATACGAGATGGCGCGCAAAGATCAATCGAGCCCGTGTTCATGTGCCCAGGCGGCATGGGCACGGTCCCGCGGTTCGTTGCGCCGCAGCTTGGGTGCCAGAAGATCGGGAACAGACGGAACTTCAACCGTGAGCCGGGCATGCACGGCCGTCGAGGATCGTTCCCGCCAGCCGGAGGGCAGTTCGTCAAGCGCGCTGCCGGGCATCAAGTTCACATGCCAGCCGTGCTCGCGCTCGAAGTCGCTGCCGATCAACGCGTCGTAGCAGAGCCACGCAAGCTCCTCGCTTTGCGTGACGGGATCTACGTCCATGCTGTTCTCGGGCAGGGAGATGTCGAGATTTCTGGATGCAGCGTGCCAGAGCAGGGCAGCCGAGCCTATGAGAACCATTTCAGCCGGCTGGGTCAGCCGCGCGCCCCAGTCGTCGAGCCAATCGATGATCTGGCTGGGTTTTGAAAGCTCGCGCCTGGGCATGGGAGGTCGATTGCACGCGTCATTACAAAAGGCAAATCATTCATCGAGCGCGCGCAATGCCCGCTGCATCTGCTTCACCACCTCCGCGTTCGCCGGATCAGCGGCCATGTTCTTCAGTTCGTGCGGATCGCTCTGCTCGTCGATGAGCATCGCGCCTTCCTTGCCGCCTTCGCCCCACTCCGCGTAGCGCCAGCGATCTGTGCGGACGGCCTTGCCGAGCAGATTCTCTTTGAGCTTCGTCACCGACAGCGCGGGCTGGTCCCATGCGGTGGCTGGATCATTTAGCAGTGGGACGAGGCTGTCGCCTTGCAGTGCGTCTTGCTTTGGCAGCGCGCACAGTTCGGAGAGCGTGGGATAGATGTCGATGGTTTCCACGATGCGCGCGCACGATGTGCCGTTCCCTCGCGCGCCGGGCGCGGCGATGATCAGCGGGACACGCGTGCCGATGTCGAAGAGGCTGTTGTGTTTCGACCACTTGCCTTTCTCGCCGAGGTGATAGCCGTGATCGCCCCAGAAGACGATGATCGTGTTCTCGCGAAGATGAAGCTCGTCCAGCTTCGCCAAAACCTTGCCGACATTGTCGTCCACCCACGTCAGGGAGGCGTGATAAGCGCGCTTCATCTCGCGCGCCTCAGCTTCCGACGCATCCCGTTCGATGAACAGGTCGCCGTTGCGCGTGTTGATGCTTGCGGCGGGAAATCCGGCAGGCGCTACGGGACGGGCGGCGAAGTCCGGCGGCAGCGGAATCTTCGCGGCATCATACATGTCGAAGAACCGCTTCGGCGCAGTGGGCGGGCTGTGCGGCTTGGTGAATCCGCAGGCGAGAAAGAACGGCTTGTCCTTGTGCCGCTCCAGATACTCAATGGCCGCGATGCGCGTCTTCGTATCGCCGTGTTTCGCCTCGCCGTCCTCATCGAGAATGATGATACGATCCGAGTTCGACGCCACCTGGCCCTTGGCTTTGGTGTTCTTGCCGCCATCGAACTTACGCTCCTCGCCGCCCTCCGTCCAAGCATCGGCATCATCAATGCCGCCGTGAAAAATCTTCCCGCAGCGCAGCGATGCGTAGCCCTGCTGCTTGAACCATTTCGGCAGCGAGATGATCTCCGGATGCGCCGCGCCAAACCACACCGTGTTGTCCAGCACGCCCGTCTTCGTCGGATAGCGGCCCGTCAAAAGCGATGCACGCGAAGGATTGCACAGCGGATACTGCACAAACGCGCGCTCGAACCGCACGCCAGCCTTTGCCAGCGCGTCAATGTTCGGCGTCTTCACTTGCGCGTTGCCGTAGCAGCCAAGCTCGGGACGCATGTCGTCGGACATGATGAAGAGGACGTTGGGTTTCGCGGCGGCATATGCGCCGGTGGTAGTTATGACCAGGATGAGTGAGATGAGCGAGCGCATGGTTGTTGAAGGTGGCGCAAGCTTCCAGCTTGCAGCTTGATTGAGTGCAACCTGGAAGGTTGCACCATTTTACAACGCCAAAAACCTCACACAGCACGGTCCGCCGACTTCGTGTTTCGTGCCTGTGAAACTAAGCTTCCCGGTTTCCTGATCCACTTTGAAAAGCGCGACGCTGTTGCTGCCTTGATGCGCGACGATGAGCCACTTGCCACTTGGATCGAGGTTGAAGTTGCGTGGGGTCTGCCCTTCGCAGTTCACGTTGTCGAGGAGCTTGAGCTTGCCGGTTGCCGGGTCGCAAGAAAAGACGGCGATGGTGTCGTGACCGCGGTTGGAGGCATAGACGAACTTGCCGTTCGGGTGCACGCGGGTCTCCGCGGTGCTGAGTCCTTTTTGGCTGCGGTCGGCTTCGGGGATGGTGGAGACGGTGCTCACTTCGGTGAGCGCGCCTTGAGCGGCGTCATACGAGAAGCTCGACTCGGTCATAGACATCTCGTTGTTCACGAAGGCAAATTTGCCGTTCGGATGAAACGCGAAGTGTCGCGGACCGCTGGCTGGCGCGACTTTGCCTTCGCCGTGCGGCTCGGTCTTGCCAGTGGCGGGATCGATCTTGTAGATATTCACGCGGTCGAGTCCGAGATCGCAGACAAACGCAAACTTGTTGTCGGGGCTGAAGTTGACGGAGTGCGCGTGCGGTCCGGCCTGGCGCTTGGGATCGCCGCCCGAGCCGGTGTGTTGATGAAAGCTGGCGGCCTCGCTGAGCGAGCCGTCGTCCTTGATCGCGTACGAGGCGCAGCTCCCACCGCCGTAGTTGGCGATCATCGCGAGCTTGCCGGTCTTGTCGATGTTCACATGGCACGGGCCTTGGCCAACGGCGGACACTTGATTGATCGGGGTGAGTTTGCCAGATGGAAGCGACACGCTGAATGCCGAAACGCCGCCGCCCTTCGCGCCGGGTGTGCCCATCTCGCCGACGGCGTAGATGAACTTCTTCGACGGGTGAATCTCAAGAAAGCTCGGGCTGCCCGTTTCTGCGGCGAGCTCCGGCGCGCTAAGCTCACCGGTGGCGGAGTTGAACTTGGAAACATAGATGCCCTTGCTGCCGCTCTTGGCGTTCGTGTAGGTGCCGAAATAGACGAGCGAGGTGTCACTGGCGTGGACGGATGATGCGAGAGCGAGGGAGGCCACAAGAATGCTGGAGAGTGATTTCATTGCGTGATGAAACAACGGATCATGGGAGGCTGGCAAGTGTGAAAGTGGGGCAATCGGCTCGATTGCCCGACTGCAAGCCAGCGGCTTGCACCACTTTAGGTGGGGCAATCGGCTCGATTGCCTGAGCGCAAGCAGCGGCTTGCACCACTTTCATTTTCGCTCCGCCAGGTACTCGACCAAGTCCGCGGCTTCCTGCGCGGTGAGGCTGTGCAGTTGGCCCTCGGGCATCAGTGACATCGGCATCGTCTGCTCGGTCTTCACATCCGCCTTCTTCAAAGGCAGCGTTTGTCCGGTGCCGATCTTCAATGAGACGGTTTCTTCATCACGCTTCACGACAAAGCCGGTCTGCACGCTGCCGTCGTTCAGCGTCACCACCACAGGCTGGAAGCCCTGCGTGATGATCTTCGATGGCGCGAGCAGGCTCTCGATGATCTGCGGCTTCGTGAGCCGCGCGCCGACTTGGGACAGGTCAGGACCGAAGTCGCGGCCGCTGCCGTTCAGGAAGTGGCACGCGAGACAGGTCGCGGCTTTTCCAGTCGGAGAAAAAAGTTCCGCGCCGCGTTTTGCATCGCCTCTTCGCGCGCTGATTTTTTGAGCGGTCGCCAGCGGGCCGAGAGTCTCGACGCGTTTGTCGTCCGGTAGAAAGCGCTCGAACAAGCCGCGAATGTGCGCGTTCGGCGACAAGGCGGCGAGTTCGGCGGCCTCCGCAAAATCCTCGGCCTCCAGCATGTCGCGGAGAATGAGAAACCCCAGCGCGCGATCAGGCGAGGCGAGCGAGGTGAGCGGATTTGGCTGCGCGGGCGGCGGCACAGTTGCCATGGACAGGATCCACTCCGCGAGAAAGCCGATGGCATGACCATCGACATCGCGCGCGCCGACCGCCGGCATGTGGCCTGCGCCGCTAGTGGCGATGCGATGCAGCAGCACGCTCTTCCACGGACTGCCGGGGAGGATCACGCGCGCATCACTCATGCCGAAGTCGCCGCGCAGGGGCTTCTCATTCAGCGCGCGCATCTCATCCTGCGCCAGCTCCGCATTCAGCATCAGCGCCACGGAGCCGCCGCCGTTTTCCCGATGGCAGTGGGCGCAGTTCGCGTGCAGCCACGATCTGGCGCGCGCCTCTGAGGATAGGTTTTCTGAATGAGGGTCGGACAGCCGTGCCGCGCTTTTCTTCGTGTAATCGGCGTCGATGAGGCCGAGTGCGGTGAGCGTGCGCGCACTGTCATCGGTGAGCTGCGGCGGTTGCAGGCCGAGCGCAAATTGATTCCACGAGTTGTGGCAGCGCATGCACTCACCCCGGCTGTGAAAGCGCCATGTGTGCCGGTGCTTGCCCCCCGGGAAATTTTTGCCGGTGAGGTCGAGCGTTCGTTCGTCGCCATTAGGGCCGACCAGTTCCGCATCCGTTTCGTCGTTGTTCCAGCGGTAGGAATATGCGTTCCAGCTCTCGCCATCATAGTGCAGCACCTGCGTCTCGATCTTCCGCTCGGATGTAGCTGCTTCGTGATGCAATCTCATGCGCAGCGTCTTGGCGAGCACGGTGTCCTTCGGCCACGTCACCTTGGCATCAATGCGGCGTTTCGTTTTGTTGGCCGAGAGCTTTGTCGCCGCGCCGCCCGAGCCGACGATGCCGATGAAGCGCTGCCCGACAGCCTCATCCGCCCACATCGGCGCGCGGATCTCAAACGGCTGCACACCTGCTGCCGGCGTCTGCATCGCCACGTCGGCGAATAATCCTGTCTCGCTCAGTCTGCGCGGAAAGGTGGTGGTGATCGCCGTGTGAGGATTGCGCATGAGCCGGTGCACCGTGGCCGGGGTGCCGTAGTGAATGAATAACACCTCTCCGTCCTCTCCCTGGGCGAAGCTGACGATCTTCGCCGCCGTGTCAGCGATCTCATCGTGCCGCGTGATTTGTTTTCCATCGTGCCACAGCGCCCAGATTTTTCCCGTCTCGTAGTCGCCGTAAATGTAAGCGCCTTCCAGCTCGGGCAGCCGCTTGCCATGATACACAAATCCGCCCGTGATGGATGCCGCCTCCGTGTGGCTGTGCGTGACGATTGGCGGCGAGATCGGCGTCGGCCTTTTGCGCTCGGGCAGGATGGGATTGTTCCCTTCCATCGCGCTCCAGCCGTAATTCTCGCCGCGCTTGAGCAGAAAAATCTGCTCCCACTGCTCCCAGCCGACATCGCCGCACCACAGGTTTCCCGTCGGCCGGTCGAAGCTCATCTTCCATGGATTGCGCAGACCGTAGCACCAGATCTCCGGGCGAGCAGTAATCCGGACACTCTCGTCCGGGTTTGCCTTCGCCGCGCCTTCGCCGTTTGGTTTTTGAATGCGGACAGGAGTGTCCGCATTACTCGCTGGCGTGTCCGCACGACTTGCTGGCGTGTTCGCGTGGCTGACGAACGGATTGTCCTTCGGCACCGCATACGCTTTGCCTGCATCTTTGCGATCCACATCGATCCGCAGCACGCAGCTCAGCAGATCCGTGAGGTCTTGTCCGGTGTTCAGCGGATCAGGTGGCGCGGGCACTTCGCTGTCGCCGGTGGAGAGATAGAGCAGGCCGTCATTGCCAAACGCCACCGCCGCGCCGTTGTGCCCGCCGCTGCGCCACGTGAGGAGCACTTCCTCGCTGGCAGGATCGATCACGAGCGGCCGCTCTTGCGCGACGGTGAAGCGCGAGAGACGCGATCCATCATCGAGCTTGTCGCCGTTCGTGTAGGTCACAAAGACCTGCTTGTTGGCTGCGAACTTCGGATGAAACGCAATGCCATACGCATGGTCCACCTTTGGATGCAGCGCCTTCAGATCGAGCGCGACGGTGGCCTGCTTCGTTTGCGGATCATTCGGCAGCGCCCAAATCTTGCCGCCATTCTCGGCCACCACCCATTGTCCGAGCGCAGGCACCGGCACCATGTCCAGGGCGTTCGTGAAGGTGACGCCAGTGAAGACCTGTTCCGCGACGAATGGCTTCGGCGGCTCGGGCGAGCCCTGGATGCGCGAGGTCGTCCACGGCACGCGCGTCGATTGCGCCAGCGCCGCCGACGTGACGACAAAAGCGAGGCTGAAGAAAAAGGTGAACTTCATTTTTCACCCGGCAAGCCGGCGGCTTGCTCCACTTTTGGATTGCGGAAGAAAATCAGGAACAGCACGAGCACCGCAGCGGAGCCCCACGCCGGCGTCTGCCAGATGGCGTTCCAGTCGTGTGACAGGCCGTTCACTGGCGTGGCGAGCTTATGCGCGGCGAGAACCTTCCCTGCGAGCAGCGTGCCGACGAACGCGCCGACACCCCAGAGAATGAAGGCGATGAAGCCCTGCGCCGCGCCACGGATGCGCTCGTTTGCCTCGTCATCGACGTAGAGCTGGCCGGCGATGAAGAGGAAGTCGTAGCACGCGCCATGCAAAAGAATCGCGGTGAAAATGAACGCCGCTTGCGATGCGCCCGCATCCACGCTGCCGGCCAGCGCAAAGTAACGTACCACCCAGCAGGCGATGCCCATGAAGATCGTCACCTTGTAGCCCAGCCTTTTCAGAAACAGCGGCAGCACCAAAAAGAAAACAATGTCCGACACCTGCGCCAGCGAGGTCTTCACCAGCATGTCCTGCCACTTCAGCTCGGTGAGGTAGATGCCGAGATTCACGAAGTAGAAGTAGAGCGGGATGCAGATGAGAAACATGCACACGATGAAGATGGCGAACGACGGCTTCTTCAGCAGCGCCAGCGCATCGAGCCCGAGAATCTCGCCGAGGCTGACATTGGCGCCGGTCTTCATCGGCGGTGTGTGCGGCAGCGTGAGGGAGAAAAGGCCGAACAAAATCGACGCGCCGCCCGCCAGGTAAAACTGCACGGGCGACTCGGCACCGTGCATGGAATTCAGCACAAACAGCCCGGCGATCCAGCCCACGGCCGAGAGCATCTTCACACGCGGGAAGTCCGTCTTCGGATTGTCGAGATGATGCAGTGACAGCGAATTACCCAGCGCGAGCGTCGGCACATAGAGCGCGCAATAAAGGATCAGCATCGGATAAAAACTGCCGAACTCATGCATGCGCGGCAGCAGGCACAACACCACGCCACCGAGAATGCCCAGCACCGCCAGCAGCTTCTCCGACGCAAAATATCGATCCGCGATCAGCCCCACAAGAAAGGGGGAGATCATCGCGCCGATGGCAAACGCGCCATACGCCAGGCCGATCTGCGCGCCCTCGAACTTCAGCGTGTTCGACAAGTAGGCGCCCATGCTCACATACCATGCCCCCCAGATGAAGTACTGCAGGAACATGAAGATGGAGAGCTTGATCTTGATCTGCGTTTGCATCGGGATTGGGGGTTGGATTGTGCGCGAGGCTAGCGGGCGGCCCGGCGGATGGGAAGGGTAAAGTTTGCCGCGCAAGCGCGACGCTGACGTTCACGCCAGCAGGCCCTTCACCACATCCCCGGAAAGGTCTGTCAGCCGGTAATCGCGGCCTTGGAAGCGGAACGTCAGCTTCAGGTGGTCAATCCCAAACAGGCGCAAGACCGTGGCATTGAGGTCATGCACATGCACCGGATCGCGCGTGACGCTGTAGCAGTAGTCGTCCGTCTCCCCATGCGTATGGCCCGCGCGCGCACCGCCGCCGGCCATCCACATCGTGAAGCAGCGTCCATGGTGATCGCGGCCAAAGTTCGTCTGCGTCAGCCGGCCTTGGCTGTAGGTCGTGCGGCCAAACTCGCCGCCCCAGACCACGAGCGTGTCGTCCAGCAGCCCGCGCTGTTTGAGGTCCGCCACGAGCGCCGCGCCGGGTTGATCGACGTCCTTGCATTGCAGCGCCAGGTTTGTCGGCAGGTTGTAATGCTGATCCCATCCGCGGTGGTAGAGCTGGATGAAGCGGCATCCACGCTCCGCCAGCCGGCGCGCCAGAAGGCAGTTCGCCGCGAAGGTGCCGGGCCGCCGCGCGTCCTCCCCATAGCTTGTGAACGTGGCGTCGGGCTCACCGCTGAGATCCGTCAGCTCCGGCACGCTGGCCTGCATCCGATACGCCATCTCGTATTGTGCGATGCGCGTGCTGATCTCGGGATCCAGCGTCGCGGCGTGTTGCATCGTGTTCAGCCGGCCCAGCGTCGTCAGCATCCGCCGCCGGTCATCGCGGCTCACTCCGTCGGGGTTCGACAAATACAAAACCGGATCGCCGCTCGAGCGAAAGCTCACGCCTTGATGGTTCGAAGGCAGAAAGCCCGAGCCCCACAGGCGCGCGTAGAGCGGGTCCGCAGGCGAGACGGCGCTGCCGCGCGAGATGAGCACGACAAATCCGGGCAGATCCTGGTTCTCCGTGCCGAGCCCGTAGCTGAGCCAGCTCCCGAAGCTGGGCCTGCCGGGCTGCTGGTGGCCGGTCTGCAGGAACGTGATCGCTGGATCGTGATTGATCGCCTCGGAGTTCACGGAGCGGATGATGCACAGCTCATCGGCGATCCGCGCTGTGTGCGGCAGCAGCTCGCTCAGCCACGCGCCGCTGCCGCCATGCCGGGCAAACTTGAACGGCGACGGCGCGACGGGCAGCGACTTTTGTCCGCTCGTCATCGTGGTGATACGCTGGCCTTTGCGGATGGAGTCGGGCAGGTCCTCGCCATGCCGCGCGGCGAGGCCTGGCTTCGGATCAAACAGATCCATCTGCGATGGCCCGCCCTGCATGAAGAGATAGATCACACGCCGGGCCTTAGGCGCGAAATGCGCGAAACCTGACGCGGCAAACGCCCGCTCATCCAGCAGCGAGGCCAGTGCCAGCGAGCCGATGCCCGTGACCCCACGCCCGAAAAACTGGCGGCGCGTGCTCGCGATCATGGATTCAGCGGCATGTGGCGTGGTGATGGCAGACAGGGCGGTCACGTCAACCAAACGGACTGCGAGACATCTTCGTTGCACCTCAAGGCGGCCACGCCCACACGCTCCCGCTGTGTCAGTCTTCCCGATGCATGCCCTGCAGCACGCACTGCGCTGGAAAGTGTGAGGCCAGATGGCAGCGGGGCTGGGGTGCGAGGGAAGCGAGCTGCTCTGTACGCTTTCACGCACAGCTCAATTTAAAACGCTCCCGCCGCCTTCCGCCCGACCCAAAACACACCGAGCAGCAGCACCAGCAAGCCAGCCCACGCGGGATGCGCCCAAAGCTGCACTCGCCTTTCCTGTGGTTCGGGCTGCGGTAGCTGCGCAATGGCGGCGATCACGGCGGCGGGATCGGCGTTGTCCATCAGTTTGCCTCGCGTGAGTTGGGCGATCTCGCGCAGCATGTCGAGCTTGGCGGGCTGACCGCGTTTTTCACGGCTGGTGCCTTGGACCGAGATCGAGGTGTCGAGCGCTGAGCCGGCGTCGGCGCAGGTGAGTCGGACGCGATGTTCGCCGGGTTCCAGTGGAGTAAAGACGCCAGTGAAGAGGCCCCAGGCTTCTTCGCCTGCGGGCATGAGCCGCACGCTGGCGGTCTTGCCGGAGGGCGCGGTGATTTGGGCGATGACGGTGCCGTCGCGCAAGGGCTCGCCGCCGAGGCTCATCACATTTGCATTCAGCGTGAGCACTGCTCCTGAGCGCGGTCGGTCGGGCGAGTAGAAGAGGCGCATCTTGTCGCCCTGCGACATGTTGCGCTGATACGCCATCCAGCGCACCACCTGACCCCAGAAGCGGTAGTGGTACTTGTCCTCAACACCCTTGCGCCAGCGCCATGCTCCGTCGGTGCCCATGAAGAGGATTTTGCCAGAGCCGTGCGTTTTTGTCACGATCAGAGGTACGCGGCCGAAGCGATTGGTTTCGGTGCCGTGCGTGGCGAGGATTTCCGCGCCGGCCTTTGCGCGTGCGGCGGGCGCATACCATTGGAAGCCCGGCAGCGTGCTCCAGACGCGAGCGCTGGCTTCGTCAGTGTCTTCGAGTTTCGTCAGCAGGCTGCGCGTGCCGGCCTCGGTCAGCGCAAATTTTCCCGGCGACGATGTGCCCCAGCCGCGTGGTTGCGCGTCGTCCCACACGATGGGCAGCAAATCGGCGAGCGCGGTGCCTTGCAGCGACGCCTCGTAGCCGCGCAGGCCCGGCATGAAAACCAAACCCGCCGCCTGATCGCGCACGAGCTTTTGCAGCGAGTCGCATTGCTCCATCGTGAGCTGGCCTTTGTCGGTGCCGACATCGCCGAGGAAAACGACATCGTATTTCGCCAGCGCGTCATCCTTCGGCATCGCGGGCAAATAGCCACGACCCGCGCCGGGCTTACCGAGATCGGGATGGAGCAATAGACAGTTCACCTCGACGCCCGGATCGCGCTCCAGCGCATTGCGCAGGTAGCGATACTCCCAGCGCGGATACGTCTCGATCACGAGCACGTGGAGCTGCTCTTTGCGAATCGAGAGCGGTGCCTCGATCGTGTTGTTCTCCAGCATTCGTTCGTCGCCGGTTTTTGAAACGGTGAGCGTCAGCTTCAATTCGCCGGGCTTCTCCGGCTTCCACGTCAGCACGTCCTGCGAGCGGCTCATCGCAGGAATGACGACTGACTTTGTCACAACCTCGCCCGTCGATGATTTCATCTCGATCGTCGCCGCCTCATCGCGTGGCAGCGAACTCTCGATGCTGAACGGCACGCGCAACGGCTTGCCGGCGATGGCGAACGTCGGCACTTCAAAACTCGTCAGCTCCACATCCGGCAGTCGTGACTCCGAGCCAAGCGGCACCGCAAACACCGGCACCTCGCGCATCCGCAATCGCGTCGCCGCCTGCGCAGGCGCATCGCCCGTGTTCCAGTCGCCATCGCTGAGCAACACCACTGCGCTGAGCCGCGGATGCCTCTCGGCCACTTGGCTGAGCGCGGCATTGAGATCGGTGCCTTCTTCCGGCGGCTGCTGGCTGGAAGAAAACGGCTCGATCACCACGTCCATCCGTTTCGCGATTTCCGCCCACGCCGCCGTGTCGAGCAGCGGCTTCGCAAGTTCCGCACGTGACTTCGGCTCAGCGGCTGGATTCTTCGGATCGACAACGTCCAGCGTTTCCATCGAGCGCGACGTGTCCGCGAGAATGGCCAATGTGGGTTTCGTCTCCGGCTTGAAGACTTCCTTCCACTCCGGCTGGTTCAACGTGATCGCGATGCCGATGGCAATGATCAACCGCAGCGCTTCGAGCGCGCCGATCGAGCCACGGAAGCCGCTCCGCTTCCAAGCCACCCACGCGAGCGCCGCAATCGCCAGCACGAACACCACTGCAATCGCGAGCGACGCGGGTGTGTGGGTGAAGACGAGGGATTGGGAGGAAGCCAAGGGCATGCCGTCAATCGGGCTTCAGCAGGGGGATAACCTGCCGGTCGAATCTTCTGTAGTGAAGGAAGTCGGAGTCCATCGTGAACACCGAGCAGTCGCGGAACATTTCCGACATGCGCACCAGGCAAGCGTCCGCAAAACTCATTGGCGTGTCAGTGTATTTTTCCATGAGTCGCAGCACGTCTGATCGCGAGTCTTCGAAATCGAAGGCGACCTTGATGACCTCTCGCTCCAGAAGGCCTATCAACCGTTCTTTGCACACTTCATCACCGTCGAGCAGAAAGAATGACTCCGAGATCACGGCCTCGCAGGTGAGACATGGCTTGCGCATTCCGGACAGCACTCCACTTGCCCATTGGTGATGGAAATCACGGGCACGCAATGCGGCGACCAGAGGGCCGCTATCGATGAGCACGACTTTGGCCATATCCCTTCATGTGTTTTCTGTTGGAGGACAGGTCTTTTGGCAGATTGTCTTCGTGGACCACGAGATCCTTCATTTTGTCCCAAAGGCTCTCGCCTTTGGGGGTGGAAGGAGATGCTAGTCGCTGCCGGGCAATCTCCGATCTCGACACTTTTCTCGCGGCGGCCTCGGCGGAAATCTCGGCGTAGAGCGGATCGGGAACCTTGATGGTGAGCAGTTTCATGGCCGAATGGTATTACGCATCTGTCAGGTGGTCAATACCGAGTCGGGAGCCGTCCGGGCTGGCGAAATCGCATTCTCCCGCCGCTGCGGCATGCACAGCAGCGCCTCGCCCAGAAGCGCCAGCGCCATCGCGATGAGGAACGCGCGCCAAACTTCGTTGGTGAGGCTGCGGCCGTCTTCGAGGTTGTCGGTGAGGACGCGGAAATCGAGGCCGGCGAAGAGTTCGTTCAGCGAGGTGGTCGTGAGCACTTGGGAGTCGTCTTCGCCCGACGGGCGATTGAGCGCGGTGAGTTTGTCGCCGGAGATCACAACGTCGGCGCGGAGCGGCAGGCTGGCGGAGATGATGTCGTCGTCGGCTTTCGGGTCGGCGCGTTTCCATTTTGAGGGGTCGGGGCCGAGCGCGCCGGTTGCGGCGACGCGTTGCTGCGCTTTGCCGAGGCTGCGCGCGCCATCGTTCAGTGCGCGGTGCAGCATGGCAAACATCACCACGCCGTCGCGTGCGAGACTCGATGCGCCTGGACCGGGAAGCGTGCCGAGGAAATAGACGCCGCCGGTGCGCTCAGAGGCGGAGCGCATGAGGAGCGTTTGCCGGTCCGCAACTCGCGCGAGCGGAATGGCCTCGCCGATGATGCCGCAGCGCCGCGTGACTTCTAGCGTGCCAACGGGCAGCGCGGTGCCGTCACGCGTGTTCGCGAGGAGGCCGGTGTCGTTGCGCCACCATTCGACGGTCTGCGGCTTGTCGGCTGCGGGGGTTTCCCAACGATCCCAATGAAGGCCGAAAATCTCGGCTGCATCGGGTAATTCGGGCGGAAGAAAAAGAATCGAGCGACCTGAGGCGGCGTGATCCTGAAGCTGACGCGCGATGGCATCGTCGGATTTCGGGATCGGTGCGTGCCAGATGATGAGGGCGGTGTCGTCCCATGGGATTTCGGCGGCGCGTTTAGGGCTGAGAACGGTCGCTGCGTATTTGCGCGTCGGATCAGCGGCGGCGGAGAGTGCGGCGCTGAGCGGGCCGGACTCGGCGTCGTCGTCGGAGACAATCACGGAGCGGAGGACGGGCGCTTCGTCGAAGACGAAATGGAACACGTTGTTCGCGGCGCTCGCATCGGATGGCAGCTCGACGCGACCCCAGCCGCGCTTGGCGGATTTGTCGATGGGGATCGCGTGCGCTTGCATCACGAGCTGGTTTTCCTTCATCTCGACGTTCATCGTCGTGCTCGCGCCGTTGATGACGAAGCGCAGCGGAAGTTCGGTCGGCTGTGGATTGTCGGCGTGACGGGTGATGCGCATGTCGAGCAGCAGCTCGGCTTTCTCGCTCGTCTCGCGACGCACCACGCGCTCGACGCTCGCGGCGAGATCATCAGGCGCGGCCTGCGGATAGCAGAGCAGGTGAAAGCGCACGCCTTGCATCGTGGCGAACGCGCCGCGCAAGGCCTCCCAGCGGCCGCCGCTCGCGTCCCAGTCGCTCTGCTGGAGATCGCTGAGCAGCCACACGTCGGTGCGGCCGGTTTTGTTCGTCGTGATGTAATCGAGCGCACCTTGCATCAGCGCGGGAATGTCCGCCGCCGTTTCCGTCGCCTCGGTCTGCGGCAGATCGAGCATCGCGTCCGCTTTCTCGATTGGCTGCGGCCTGCCCGTCGCGCTGTCGAGCACCACGAGATGCGACCGCGTGCCGACGGCATCGTTGATCGCCTTCACCACATTGCGCAATCCGGCCACGCGCTTCGAGATGCCGGTCGCCTGATTCATCTGCTCCATGCTCGCCGAGCGATCGACCAACACCATCACCGTGTCCGGCGCACCACCCGTGAGACCGAGCCAGCCGCCGGAGAGCGGACGAGTGATGACAAAAAGAATCGCTGCAACGGCCAGCACCCGCAGCGCGAGAATCAAAACCTGTCGCAACCGCGAAAGGCCCTTGTTCATCTTCTGCGCCATCCGCAGAAACATCATCGCCGCCCACTTCACTTGGCGACGGCGATAGAGGTGGATCAGATGAATGATCACCGGCAGCGCCGCGAGCGGCAGAGCGATGAGCAGTGCTGGCTGGAGGAAGGTCATGCGGCGGCGGACTCTCCTGAAATGAACCGTTTGCCAGACGTATCAAAATAGATACACTTTGAGAAGTGCCTGCCAAACGACCACTGCCTGTCATCTTCTTCCGCACCAGCACGGGCAACGAGCCGGTGCGCGAGTGGCTGAAGGAGCTGCCGGTGGCGGAGCGAAAGGCAGTTGGCGAGGATTTGATGACGGTGCAGTTTCGCTGGCCGCTCGGAATGCCTCTTGTGGGCAGTCTGGGCGACGGCATTTGGGAAGTGCGCAGCCGTCTCCCAACTCGCATCGCACGCACGCTTTTTTTCGTCCGTGATGAGGAGATCATTCTTCTGCATGGCTTCATCAAGAAAACCCAACAGACCCCCAAGGAGGACAAGGCTCTGGCCTTGAAACGCAAACATGCCTACACCCAAAACGCATAAGAAGAAAAATCCGCACCGCGGCAGCTCGCTGAACGAGTTCCTGAAAGAAGAGGGAATGCTGGAGGAGGTCGAACTCGTCGCGCTCAAACGTGCGACGGCCATGAAACTCGCTGATCTCATGAAGAAGCACGGCCACAAGAAAGCGCACATGGCTGGAGCGATGGGCACCTCGCGTGCCGCGCTGGACCGGTTGCTCGATCCCGAATGCACGTCAGTGACGCTGACCACGCTCACCCGCGCGGCCAATGCGCTAGGACGCCGAGTGCGGATTGATTTCGTGCCTGCTTGATCGGGTGAACGAACGAGCGGTAGGGCGATGAGCAGTGCTGGCTGGAGGAGGGTCATCGCTTAAGCGGCGGTAAGGCAAATGGATCTGGCCACTCGATTTTCTTCTCATCCTCTGGCATGTCCGTGCCCAAGCCGATTTCGCGACAGAGCACCGCGAGCGCGGGATAGTCAGTGCCGACTTGCTTTGTCGCGCTGGGCCACGTCCGCTTGCCATGGCACTCAAAGCAAACTTCGATGGCAGCAACTACGCTGGTGTCTTTGTAGAAGACGAAAATGTGATGAGGATAATAGCAAGCGGCTGGGGCACCGTTGTCCGGCAAATTCAGCGACGCCTCGATCAAGCGACTCGTTTGAGATGCATTCAGCCGGATGTCCTTTCGTTTTAGTCTCGCCAGTTTGTCGGCGTGAAATCCCTCGTCAAGAATCGGGCTGCCTTCTTTGAGTGGTCCCCATGGATTGAAGAACTGATACCCCACCACACGGTCGTAGGTCTGGTCTGGCCAGACGGAGTCGCCTGTTGAACGAGCTCCGCCCGCACCGATTCCATTTCTGCGACACGAAGACACCCCAGCCAACGCAAACGCAGATATCAGCCTACGGCGGTTCACCTCCTCCCTCCCTTCTTCTCCACCCGCCCGAGCAAAAACTTCGCGAGCACGTCATCGTACTTCTCGTGCAGCTTCACGCGGTGGTAGTCGATGCCGGTGGTGCGGACGAGTTCGTCGATGCCGGTGAGGTATTGGCGGACGGCTTCGCGGTAGTTGCGCGCGATGAGGGAGGGGTCGGCGAGGATAGCTTCGCCGCCTTCCATGTCGATGAAGCGGGCGGGGCGGTCGAAGTCGAAGTCGAGTTCCTTTTGGTCGAGCAGATGGAAGACGGCGACGTCGTGCTTGCGGAAGCGGAGGTGCTGGATGGCGACCTTTAATTCCTCGGGCGGC
>JANOBO010000335.1:0-21500 GCA_031411695.1 Verrucomicrobiaceae bacterium | reverse complement strand
CGGTGACTTGCGCGGCGTCGAAGGGCTTGATGCCGTACTCGTGGTTCATCATGACGAGCATCAAATTGTCCCGCACCTGCCAGAGCGTGGGCTTTGAGTACGAGGGGAAAAAGCCCGCGCGCTTGATCTCGGCGAGGAAGGCATCCTTCGCCAAATTGTCCTTCCCGCTCGGATCCGATGCGTGCGTGACGTGGGCGAGCTGCGCCGCATCCTTCACCACCAGCAGCGCATTGAGCGACATCGGCTGGCACGGGCAATCCTTCGACTCGCCAATCTCAAAAGCGCAACCAGCCAGCGCGCCGACATCGCCGTCGCCCGTCGTGTCGATGAACACCGGCGCGCGCCAAGCCTGCCGGCCGGACTTGCTCTCGGTGATGATCGTCGTCAGCCGGCGCCCTTCGCGATACGCCGCCGCGACGCGGGTGTGAAACTGAAACTTCACGCCGGCTTCCACGCACATGTCCTCGAGCAGCAGCTTCATTCCTTCGGGCTCGTAGCAAATGCTCTTCGCGCTGGTGCCGCGCCGTGCGTCGCGTTCATCGAGACGCTGCGTCAGTTCCTTGGCAAAGCCCGGTTTGTCAAAATCGAGCAGATAACCCAGCAAGCCCGCCGTCCAAACACCGCCGAGGCAGCCGCGCCACTCGAACAAGCGCACCTTCGCTCCCGTGCGCGCAGCGGTGATCGCGGCGGACACACCTGCCGGGCCGGCACCGCAGACGATGACATCCGCATCTTCGAAGAGCGGGATGTCCCGTCCGGGTTCCGCAAACAATCCCGATTTCGCGATCGGAGTGTCTTCGCCGATGGCGGGCAGCGCCGCGGAGCTGCCTGCCGCGACGATGGAAGAACGAAAAAAGCTGCGGCGGTTCATGATGGGGAATGAACGGGCGCTTGACGACGGGTGTTACGCCCGATTGAAAAGGCGCGAAGCGACCCAAACCGGAGCGCAGGCGGCCCGCCTGCGGTTTTGCGCGGCCCGCGCAAAACATTGGCGCAGCCAACGCGAGCGTGCGGACGCCGTGCGCGCGACTCTCTGGAGAAACTGGCGGCAGCCAGCACGGGGTTGCTGGTGACCGAGCCGTTTGGAGTCCGTGCGTTCGTGCTCGCTGCGCTCGACTGCCCGGCAGGCCGCCCGTGCTCCCTTTCGCGGCTTCGCCGCTCAGCGTTTCAGTGATGCGAGCGGACGGAAGAAGCGGCGCGCGCGGTCGATGGCGATGTTGCGGATGAACCAGCCATTTCCGGCGTCAGTGGCGGTGAGGGGCGAGAGTGAATCCCAAGTCACAAGGTCTTCGGTGGTCTCGAAGCCGACATTCACAGCTGCGGCGTACCGCGCCGGCCAGAGCGCGCGGAGTTGGGGCGGCGGAAGATTGAGCAGCTCGAAGGAATTGAATCGCAACGCGATGGGGCCGACTGGCGGGCTGTTCGTGCCGCTGCGCGGATCGGTGCCTTCCAGATACTCCTGCGCCAGCGAGTACGCGGAGCCGTCACGATTGCCGGAGCCGCCGTAGGCGAGCGTGCCAAAGTGATAATACTCCCAACTGTCGGCGAGCAGATCGCCGTCGGTGTCTGCATCGACGACGAATGGCAGTGAGGTGAGCGAGAGCGCGATGACCTCGAGGGCCGTGTAGCCGGCGATCTGCGGGATGTCCGTGTAGGCGGTCACTTGCAAAGGTGTGTTTGCAGGTGCTTCCGCGCTGGTCGGCAGCGCGACTGCGGAGAGTTGGTCGCTCAGCAAAAGCTGAGGCGTGCCGGCTGCATTTTGGACGAGCGAGAGGCCTGGCGTGTTCGGGAGAGAGCGGGTGAACAGAGTCTGCGTGGACCAAGTGCGGCCGGGCACGGTGGCGATGATGCTGGCGAGCTTTGCGGCGGCGTTGTTTCGCTCGGCGAGCGTGAGGCTCGTCGCGGTGAGATACGCGGCAGGCAGCACGCCAGTGGTGACGTACTCGGCCAGCGCATCGAGCGGCATTGGCAGCGCAGCCAGGTTGTCAGGGAGAAGAGCATTGTGCTGCGCGTAAACATCACGGGCGAGTTTGCGCAGCGCCACGGCTCCCGCGTCAGCGGCGGCGAGCTGGTCATCGACATGACGGAGCAGTGCGATCAAGCGCACCACAGGTGCGGCGGGATGCGCGGGATCGGTGCGGCGCAGGCCTTTGAAGCTGCTGATCAGAATGTCGGTGAAATTCAGCGCCGCGCCGTCGATGGCGAGCGATGGATTGCGTTGCGCGAGGAGATCGCCGACGAGCCTGCCGACGAGCACGGCCGCCAGCGAGGTGCCGGGCGTCAGCGTGATCTCCGCATACGGCTGCGCGCCGCGATTCATCGCCGCTTGATATTCGGTGAGCCAGCCTGCGGCGGAGTAAGTGCCGACCGCGCTGCTGTCCCAGAGCGGATTGAGCAAGCGCGCGCTCCAGTTCGCGTCCGCACCCGGCAAGTCGCCGAGGCCGCCGTTCCAATTGCTGCTGCCCGCCTGCCAGTTCACGCCGCCCCAGCCCCATGCGGTCGTCGTGCCGATGGCTCCATCCAGAGTCGCCCAGCTCCACACTTCCGGCTCCAACGCAGGCACGATGCCCGCCAGCTCGCGACCACTCGGCTCAACCACCAACGCCGCCGGATTCGCCGTGAAGTGCGTGCTGCTCCGCACGACTAAAAACCCCATCTCTGGATCGACACCGACGGTGTTCACGCGGCCAAACTGAGCCGTCGCCGCACCGGTGCCGATGACTCCAGTACCGAGCGTGTTGCCGAACGGATCGTGAATCGTGATCGCCGTGCCAGCCGCCGCGACCGCTGTGCCCACACCGGCGACATTTTGCAGACGCATCCGCACATCGACGAGCATCGCATCGAGCGCGGGCGGCAGCGAAGCGGGCTTGCTGAGCGCGTTGTTGGGATTCGTTCCTGCGGCGAGTTCGTCACTGTCGCTGAACCCGTCGCCATCCGAGTCACTGCCGCCGCCGGGACTCATGCCGTGGGCGATCTCGACGAAATCCGGAACGCCGTCGCCATCCGCATCTTGAAGCGCGGGAGGGGTGCTGAAGCTGTAGCTCGCCGTTTGCGTCGGCGAATTCACGCCCGCGCGGCTGGCGTAGTATTCGACAGTCGTCTGCCGCGTGATCCACGGCGGACTTGCGGGATTCCAAGCCTGAAAATTACCGCTGCCGTTCATGCGCAGGTAAACCGTCGTGCCGCCGATGAGCCCGCTGAAGGTGATCTGCTGCGCGGCCGCATAGGTTCCAGCGGGCGGAGAGATCGTGATGGAATCAACCGCGGGACCGAGATTGGAATTGAAGGTGAAGATCGAGAACTGCGAATGCATTTGGTTCACCGCCGTGCCGCCGGGCGCGGTCGGGACCGAGCCGACAACCTGCGCCGATGGTGTGCCGATGCCTTGCGTGCTGCTGCCGAATGCCGCTGCCGCCGCAGTGATCGTGAAAGGTCCGCCGCCAACCGTCGCAGCAGTGGACCAATCGCCGACTTGATAGCTGCGGATGAGATCCACATGGTCGCGGCGGAATGGAAAGTCCTCGAGCAGCATCACGTTCGCGAAAATGCTCAAAGGTTTGAGTGCGGGCAGCGCGGTGATGCCCACCTGCGTCCAGCCGCTGACAGTGTTCGAGAAACTCACCATGCTGGTCGTCGGTCCGCCGGGCGTGGCGGCGTGGAGAAGTTGAAACCCATTGCCCGTCATCGGCACCACGCCGGAAAGCACACCGCTGGCGCCGACCGGCACGATTGCGATGGGCACGGAAAACCCACCGGCGAGCGTGTAGGCGTGCAGCGACACGGTTCCGTTTTGGAAACGCACGAGCACGCGCAGCCCGCCTGGCGAGTTCACCGGAAGAAGCTGTGCGACGGGCTGGCCCGCATTGACCGTGGTGGATGAGGCAAATGTCCACGTCGGACCCGAGGCCACGACGCGGCCCACGACAATGTTGTTCTGGCCGGGCACCCACAGCATCACGTCCGCGTTCGGCCCGTCAAACACTCCGCAGATGAACTGCGAGGCGTCAGCCAGAGTCGGCGTGGTCAGCACCTCCGTGCCGCGGGTGCCGGCCAGCGACCATGCGTGGAAGCTGTTCGTCGTGCCGTCATCGCGCAGGTGGGCGAAGATGGCGGGTGATCCCGAATGCGGCACGATGGGATTGCCGTGTGCCACGGTCACATCCGGAAGGTTGTCGGCATGGAGGAACGACCACGCGCCCGCGTTCGAGCGTATCTGCCGCACCTCAAACTGGTTGGTGAGATCCAACGTGGCGATCACGCCGAGATCGTCCTCCGCAGTGGCCGCTGGACCGCCGGTGATGTCGATCGCCGCCATGATGACGGAACCGAGTCCCGCATCGAGCACGGCCTTGGGCTCGGTGTAGCCGAGTGTTGTCGGAGATAAAATGTGCGCGCGATTTTGTGACGGACTTGTGACCGCGAATGAATCTGCCGTCACCCCGCTGAGTTTTCCGACGGCCACGCCTGTGACGTTGATCACGCCGCTGGCGCGACCCTCGGCGAAGTTGTACACGCCGGTGGTGGCCGTGCCGTAGCCGATGCGGTAGAGGCCGGTGGCCTTGTCCACGATCAGCACATCAGCGCGCGCGTCACCATTGAAGTCGGCGCTGGCGGAGAATTCGTTGGTCGTCTCGTGGACGAAGGTGGCGGCCAGCAGGCATGACGAATGCAGAGCAACGAGAGACGAACACAGCAGGGCGGTGCGCCGGGTCCGATGTTGGTGTGTGATCGATCGCGATGGCGACGGGGAAACATCATCAGCACGGAAGGCGCGTCCCATCATAGCCTTGGGGTTGAACCCCAGATTTGAGAGGCATGAAAAGAGTGAAGCGCTGAAAGCGCGCTTCAAGCGGAGCGCATGCGGCCATCCAACCGCATGAGACTCACTTACAGCGCTCACCTCGTTTTGCGCTGCGTGACCTGAGGTTGAAGGCTGTGATGGGACACGCTGTTGGCGTTGGGCAGCATGTCGTTTGGACACGTCGTGGCTGAAAGGTGCATGGCATCGATCAAGATGCCTGCTTCGCGCGGCTGAACCGATCACCTGGTTTCTGTCGGGGAAAAACTTCATGGCGTCATCAAATGGAAAAGATTCACGGCACATCGACGGTGTTGGTCGCGCTGACCCGCTCGATCTCCTTGGTCGGGCTGAAGCGGACGACGAGATACTTGTAGCGCGCACCTTTGAGCACGGGCTGGCGGTCGATGAGCAGGATGTCCTGATCGCTGCCGGTGATGGTGCGCGGCAGTCCGGTGATGGCGCTGCTGAGAATGGCGATGAAGGGATCGATGACGTTGTTTTTTCCCGCGCTGTCGAACTGTGTGATCTTCTCCATGAGCGGAGAGACCTGCACGATGTCGCCGGGCACGGTGGGATACTTCGTGTTCGTCACCTGCACCCGATACAGCGCGATGGGCAGGATGAGGCCGGGGATGGCCTCGAGCGGCTCGGCCTGCGCCACAGCATCGTTCGTGTAGAGGTAGTTCTCCAGATCGCGCGTCGTCGGGACGACGAAGCTCTTCACGCCCGCTGGATTGACCACGTTGTCCGGAATCAGGAACGACGTGCCTTGACCTTGATCCTTGTATTCGCCGATCCGCACGGCATTGCCTTTCCACGGCGCGAGGTGCGCGCCGCCGATGTGGAGCGATTCCACCCCGTCATGGAAATCCGCCTTCGTCGGCAGAGGCCGGTCCGGCCACGGCACCGGAACGGAGAGGCCGAGCTTGCGGGTGGCATAGGCGAAGGTTTCCAAATTGCTCCACTGTCCGACGACGCGGGCGCCGAATGCTCCAGGGCCCACGGCGCGCACCATGACGGTGTAGTCGTCGCTCATCGTCACCGGGAGCGTGAAGGTAAAATGCGGCGTGCCGCCGATGGTGAGGTGGCGGGCGAGTCCGGTTTCGAAGACGGAAAAGTCGAGGCCCTTCGCATCATCGAGGCCCGCGATTTCGTTCGGATGCAAGAGGGCCAGATCAGCGGACAGGCCGCTGTTGGTGTTTCCCGGGGCATCGCCCGAGGCGCGCGCGACCCAGACTTCGAATCGCTCCACGCCAGCCGTGTTGCAGAACCAGCTCACCTTCATGCGCGGATTCAGCGGCGTGGTCGCGGTGATGTCCTCCAGCATCGGAGTCGGCAGATAGGTCGCGTCGCCGGACTCGACGCACTCGCCCTGCTGCACGAGCGGCCCGGCATTGCCGTGCTCGTCGAAGAGCTGGAGGAAATAGCACACCGTCGCATTGCTGGCGGGCGGAGAAGGATCCGTCCAGGTGATCGGCGCGGCGCTGGGCACGGTGCCGGATGCGATGAGGGTCTGGTCGCTGTTGTTCACGCGGCGGTACACTTTGTATTCCTTCGACCCGAGCGTCGGTGTGAAGGTGCCGGTGACGTCAGTCGTGGCACCGGTGGATGGATCCACCACCTCATGCTTCCAGCCGCACAACAGGCCATCGACCGCGAGGCCGTTGAGCGCCACGTTCCACAGCGCGAGAATGAAATTGTCATCCAGCGGCGGCGGGGTGTTGAACTGGAGGCCGCTGCTCACCCAATCGGAAACGCCGCCGCCTTTTGTCCCCACACGGCACCAGGCGCGACCGTCGCCAATGTAGTTCGGCACGGTCTTGCGCAGCGCGGCGACGAGGTTGCCCGCGCCATTCTTGGTGAAGTACGCGCGGCCCATGTCCACACGCAGACCGCCGATCACCTCCAGTTGAAACTCCGCCCAGTCGAGCCCGCGCGGCAACGTGCTGGCACAGGTGAAAACAAAATGGCCCTGGTCATCCGTCAGTCCGTTCAGCGGCACCTGGATGAAACTGCCCCAAGTCAGCGAGGGCGAGAAGCAGCGCAGATTCAATCCGCCCGCCGCGCCTGCGGGGCCTTCGCGATCACGCAGCACGCCCCACGCGGGAGCGCTGTGGCCGGACAGATTCGCGCTCACGCTGCCGTCGAACGCGCGCACGGTGTAATAGAATGTCTTGCCATCATCGACGGGCACGGATGGCGGCGGCAGATCGACCTCGGCCCAGACGGGAGGGATCGTCGTGCCATTGTCCGTGAAGCTGGTCTGCGCGGGAGGAAGAATGGCGATCAGATTGGCGTCGGGCCGCTTCGTGATTGGATCGAGATGGCGGCCCTTCTTCGCGATGTCCGCCGGAGTGCGCCAGCGGTACACGGCGTAGCCCGAGATCGTCTCACCCGGCACAGGATCGGGCGCGCTCCATTCAACGAGGAAGCGCTGATCGCGCACGGTGCCGTTGTAGGTGGCGAGGTTGCGCACCTTCACCTTTTGCGGCGGATTCGGCGGCATGCGGTCCTTGATCATCGCGAGCATCACCTCCGAAGGCTGACCGCCGCGACCCAGCAAATCGCGCGCGACGACGAACCAGCCGAACTCCTGCGCGTCCGGGAAAACAGTGCCGCCGTTGAAGCGGTCGTTGTCATCGTTGAGGAAAACGGTCGTCGTGTCGGCCGCGTTCGCAGCAGCGGCGGCATCGAGCAAACTCGGGGGCAGCACAGCGAGGCGGTTCACCTTCACCGCGCCCGCTCCGGTCAGCAGCGAGGCCACGGACGCCGGCGGCGCGGCATCCCACCCGCGCGCCAGCACGACGGCCTTCGGCACGCGATAGACATCGTAGCCATATTGAAGCGGCGAGAGATCGCGCAGCGCATTCGGCGTGGACCAGCGCATGGAGATGTTCACGTTGCCCTTTACGCTCTCGTCCTTCACCTCAAACGGCTTCCCCGGAGCTGGCAGCACGAGCACTGCCGCAGGATCGACCGTCACACGGCCGAGCACGCCGACGTCCGCACCGGATGCGAGATTGTACTCGCGCAGTTCATACGTCACGACACCCACCGCGTTGATTTTATCCGCGAACCCAAATCCGCCGCACATCGCGATGGCCGGATTCTGCCTGCCGAGAAGGATCACGCGCTGCATGTTTGCCGCGTTTCCATGGGCGCCGACGAGCAGCGCGGAAATCTTCTCCGCCGTGGTGACAGCACCTGACGGCATCGCGTCCTTCATCATCTCGGTCAGCACCGTGTCCAGCTCGGCCAGATTTTGACCGAGCTTTTGCGCGACTGGAAAAAGCGACTGGATCAGACGTGCGTCGGCCGCCGGTTCGACGATGGAGATGCGCGAGTAGGGTGCGGCTGCTGTCGCGTTGCCACTTTTGCGGTAGATCGAGACGTTTTTGCCCGCGATGAGCAGCGGATCACTCGGCTGCCACACGAGCCAGGCGAAGGTCTCCGCGCCCGCAGTGGCAGTCGTGCCGGTGAAGACGAGGGATTTATCCAGCGCGGACTGCGCGCTGAGGCTGGCGACGAGTGCGAAGGTGATGAGAAGCGTGCGGAACATTGGATACGAGAGCTGCATGGTTGAGAAAAGGCGCGGCTAGTAATCCACATCCCATCCACCGGAGTCGGTGTACTTGAAATCAACGTGGAAGTTGGCCTCGGTGCAGATCGGGCAGATGCCGGCCTTACCGAACACCCGGCCGGTGCCGGCGAAGGCATAGGTGTCACCGCTCTTCAGGCCGACGAGATCGATCTCGCCGCCGACCTCGACCACGCAGAGCGCCTCGCCATACACACCGAGCGACATGCGGCCGCCGTAGGTCGGGCCTTCCGAAAAGTAGAACACGCCCGCGCCCACCTTGGCGCTGATGTTGAAGAAGCAGCTCCCGCCGATGATCGGGAACGTCGCCTCGCCATACGCATAGATGCCGGTGATGGTGGGCGTGGTGATGACACTGGAGACGAGCGGGTCGATGAGTTCGAGCGGCTCGAGGTCGCACGACCTGCCGAGGAAAATGCCCCCCGCCATGCTGTAGTCGCCAAAGTTCACGCCGACGCTTGCCGCGATGTAGTTCTCCGTGGAGCCAAACATGACCGCGGCGCCGAGCTTGTAGATTTCAAAGGTCTCGAAGTCGATCGTGCCGGTGGTCAGCTCAAAATCGCCGCCGAGTGAAACCGGAGCGCCGCCGGAGATGCCGAACTTCACATCCATGTCGGCGCGCACATCGCCGTTCAGGCCGAGGCCGACCCAGGCGAGGCTGGCATCCTCCACGCCGATCATGATCTCGACGGTGTTCGCGCCGACCGTGCCGGTGCAGGTGCCGGGGCCGTCGGAATCGAGTTCCTTGATTTGAAAATAACCGGCTAGTGTCAGTGCATCGGGCAGGTTCATCTCGACCATCGCGTCGAGGCGCAGGCAGTCGAGGCTGTCGCCGTTGATGTGCGCGAAGCCGGTAATGGAACCGGCGCCGATGGCGCTGGCGAACGAGCCTTCGAGCGGGTTGATGGAGGTGTCGAGGTCGGCGAGCACATCGGAGAGCGCGTCGCGGATCGCCGTGTTGAGCGAGGCGAACGCGGTGTCCACGGCCTCGTTGAAACTGGCCTGCACGTCGTAAACCCGCTCCTTCACCGCCTCCTGGATGTCGGCGACAAGCCGGGTGGCGTAAAACTCGTCTTTGATCTTTTGAGCGATGTCCGCGCGCCACTCGTCAGCAAGCTCATCGAGATTGTCGAGGTCCTCCGTCGTGGCTGCCACGATGCCGTTGGCGGCCGTCACGACGTTAAACGTCACAGTGGCAATGTCGATCTGGCCGCCAGCGGCGTTGTTGACCAGATCTTGAATCTCCTTGCCCAAATCGGTGGCGCTTTCGATTTGCACGCGGACGGCGGTGACGAGGGACTTCACTTCCGTCAGCGTTGCGGTCACGGAGTCTAGCGTGGCGGACTGGCCTTCGATGAGATCGTTGAGCTTGTCCTCGATGTCGTTGGCATCGACGAGCGTGCTGAGAACTCCGACCAGCTCCTTGCCGACAGACTCAAACACGAGGCGACGGAGTTCGCCGCCGCCCACGTCGGTCGTTTTCAAAAGACCGTTCGCCGGCACCGCCAGATTCAGGCCCGTGACGGGATCAATCGTGACGGTGCTGATCACTGAGTCGATGCCCTGCTCGATCTTGGCCAGCCTGCTCTTGAGGTCGTAGAGAAAGCCGTCCGTGTTCGTGATGGTGTCATCCAGCTTGTTCAGCGCTGCAGTGAGGTCGGATGATGCGCCAAGGTGGGAGGCCGTGATCGCCTGCAAGTCAGCCTCGGTGTAGATGCCGGAGTTGATCTTGGTTTTCAGGTCCGCGATCAGGTCGTCGAGCAGATCGTTCGTCAACGAGTCGAGCGCCTTGCCGAGAAGATCGTCGGCCTGGTCGCTCACCGCTTTGGCCAGCTCATCGACGCCATTTCCGAGCGCTCCGAAAACTTTATCACCCGCAGCGGTGACGAGGGCGGAGGACACGCCGGTGGCGTCATCGACGGCGTTGAAAACAAAATTGCTCAAGCTGATCTCCGGCAGTCCCTCGTAGCGCAGGCCGAAGGTCATCTCCGCGTTATCCGCGTCGAGATAGACCAGCTCATGCTGCGTCTCGAGCGCCACGAAGTTGCTGAGGATCGGGCCGCGACCGGTGAAGTTGAAGGCGGTGTTCGACCACTTCACGGGATAGTCGAAGGTGATCAGCTCCAGCCAGAACTGCTGCGCGCGCGGCAGATACGTCTCGCTTCCGTCGTCGGTCGTTTTGCGATAAGCGGCCTGCGTGCCGGTGTAGCCTTTGTGATTCACATCGAAGGTGCTCGTGGTGAACGGATCCAGCGCACTCTCCGTCCAGCCATTGCTCGGCCAGCCGCCCATGAGATAGATCGGCGTGGAGGTCACGGGATCGATCGTGCCCGGCGTGAGACTGCCGCAGCCGGTGTGCAGATGCACCTGCATGTCCTTGAAGAACGGAACGTCGATGGTGCCGAACAGGCTCCAGAATCCGTCGGACGCTCCGGCCGACTTGTTCAAGTAAGCGCCCTGCGCGGGGAAGAAGTCGTAGCTCTCGCCTGTCGTGCCGATCATCGCCATCGCGCCCGGCAGCGTGATGCGCACCGGCACGTCCGCGCTGATGGGAATCGCATTGTTATCCGTGGCAAACTCGCCGTCGGGATTGATGCCGAGTGATCCGTTGATCGCATCCGCAAAGTGCGAGGCGTGCGCGGCGAAGCCGAGCACAAGCGTGGTGCCGTCTCCGGGAGCGCACTCGCTCGTGCTCTCAAACGTGGCGGTGTAGGGCGTGAAGAGCGCGTTCCAGAAATCGAACTCCTTCGAGTCCACCGTGCCCGCGCCGGTGATGTCGAATCCCTCCAGCGCGCCGAGGCAGGAGAGCCGGAGATTCGTGAAGGCGAGCGTGAAGTCGGTGGGATCCGGCAGATCGAGACTGCCGGAGGTGCGCGAGTCCTCCATGTCGTTCGAGAGGAATGAGAAGCCGAACGTCGTGAGGCTGAACATGTAGCCGCCGACGGTCGCCGTGCCAGGGAAGGTGCCGTTTGGGGCTTCGTGAATGCCGGTCACGCCGGACTTGCGGATGTAATACTTCGAGCGCGTGGTCAGATCATACGGCCCATAAGGATCGCCCTGAAGCGTGCTCTGTCCGTCAGAGGTGCCGCTGGTCGCGCGGAAATTGATGCCTGCATAATCGGCGAGCCCGGTCTCATACGGCGTGGTCTGCGGGCGCTCCGCCGTGGCGAGATTGGCCGGATCGAATCCGCTGAGCAGCAGCACGCCGGGGCCGTCATTGTCACCGAGCGCGTTCTGATCGCCACGCAGAAAGGTGCCCGCCATCAGGAAGTCGCCATCGGCAAAGGTGGTTGTGACAGCTTGCGCGTATGTTTGCGGATCAGTCGGCACCGCCTTCGGAATCGCGCCCCACGACAAGGGAGACATCGCCACGGTGCCAGCCGCGTGAAGGCCGCCATCCCCGGTGAGCTTCAGGTTTCCCGTCGCGCTGGTGAGTGTGACGCTGCTGGTGACCGTGGTGCCGCAGCCATTTTCCAGCGCATCCTGGCAATGCTGCGCGTAGGTCACGCTCAGCGGATCAGCCGTGCCGAATCCGCTGAGGCTGGAGTTGATGAGATCGGCGGCCACATTGATGAAGCCGAATGACGCCGACCACTTCACGGTGGTGCCATGTGGAAAGTGCGTGATGAAGTCAGACGCCGCCGTGCTGAAGGAGGTGGACAGCTCACCGCCGCCGCTGACGCCTGTCTTCACGCGCGCGTTAGCCGCAGCGTTCACGCGGTTGTAGAGATGATCGTTTGACCGCTTCACCGCGACGCTGGGATCGCTGTACTGCGCGAGGTAGGTGGGCTGGGTGATGAAGTCGAGCAGTGGCTTGCGGATGGAGTGCGCGGCCGAGAGCGCGCCGGCTTGAAATTCACCGCTGACCAGGTCCCAGGTGAGCGTCGTGCATTCGACGTACACGGGCTTCGTCTCCTCGCACAGATAGAAGGCGTTCGAGCCGGGGCTGATGGATGGGTTCGACAGCGGCTCCAGGTTTTGATTGAAGTCGATGGTGGGAAAATCAACCGCGTCATCGAGGTGGCCTCCGTAGAGGTTGCCCGCCCAGCCCACGCCAGTCGGGAGATAAGCCGTGACGCCGCCATGCACGCCGAGATTGTCGAGCACGATGCTGGCGTAACGTTTGAAAGTCACGCCATTGACCGATCCGGCGTTTGATCCTCCAGCGTCGATGACCAGCGCCAGCGAACCGCTGGCGAAAAAGCCGCCGATGGACCAATCGCCGATGCAGGTGGCGATGCCGTTCTCATCAAGGTTCACATTGATAACTGTGCCGTCGCCGTAGTGGTGATCCGTGATGCCGTCCACCGTGCCGCTGTTTGCATTCGGCGCGATGCGCATGTAGACCGAGGTGTTGCCCGGCATGGCCACCGAAGGCAGATACGTCGGCGCACTCGCCATGCTGGAGAAGTGCGTGATGACGGAGGCGAAATTCAACTGGCCCGTGAAGTGGGAGACATTCGTCGCGGCGGAAGGAAAAATATTTCCGACAAGGACCGTGCTGGGGAGCTGTTCCACATGGCTGATCTGCGGCTCCACGCGATACGTTTGAGGCGGCAGGATCGCAGTCGGGTCGATCTGGATGGTGCGCGTGCCGCTCACGGTGAAAGGCGTCTTTGGCGCGCCTGCGGTGAAGCTGCTCACTCCAGGCACGAAGAAGATGCCGTTGGAGACGGTGGCAGCCTGGGCTGCGTTGTTGTCATCCCGGACCAAAGATGACGTGAGGTTCACAGCCACGGTCTTGGGGTCGTCCGCGCCGTTCCAGTTGTCGTAGCGATGCAGGGTGTAGCTGACCGTGACCGGGATCGTGGTGCGCGCGGCATTCGTCTCGAGCAGAAAACTGCGGTCGATGGTCACAGCGGTGATTTCCGAGACCACGTTGAGCGTCGAGGAGTTCGGCACGGTGCCGGTCAGGTGGATGTATGTCTTGCCCGTCGCCTGGGTGCCCGTGTCTTCGGTGACAGGTGCTGCTGTCGTGTTCACCAGCCGCACGCGCAGCCTGTAGAGCGCGCCTGCTTGCAGCGGCAGGGCGGCCGTGGGCTGGAGGTTACCGGAGATTGTGCGGGTGTCTGGCACGGCAGTGACCAGCCCGATGACGGAGGTGCTGCTGGTCATGATCGCGTTGTCAGGAGCGAGCAGCTCCCATTGCACGGCGTAGGATCCTGCCGTGTTGATCGTCACCGAGCATTGGGTGGCGATGAGGTGCCGGTTGGCGCCGCCTCCCGCCGCGTCCGCGCCGATGACATAACCCGGCGCGACGTAGGCAGGCAGGGAGAAGCCGTTGATCGTGGACGAGGCCGCCGCAGGTGAGGCAGCTAGTGCGGCGGCGAGAATGAAGAGAAAAAGGCGTGATCGCATCTTGAGGGGGCGGTGTGCTAACTGTGGAAGGCCTCTTTTAAAGCCGAGGTTTCAATGTTCACTGAAAATTCCGCCTGCGCGCCGGATCATTCCGTCCCGTCATCCGCATCCACCGCATCCATGGTGCGCGGAGCCGGCGGGGGCGCGTGCAGATCCAGAACGATGCGGAAGCCATAGATCGGCTTTGCGCGGCCCGGGCGATCCACTTGCCGTGCTTCCAGCCGGCACGCGCGGGGCGTGTTTGTGCCCCACGATCCGCCCCGCACGAAGTAGCTTCGCGTGCGCGCGCTGTCATCCCACGTCGGAGCCTCGGTGTCCGTCCATTCAGCCACATTTCCGGAGAGATCGTAGATCCCCAGAGCATTCGGTTTGAAGGCGCCGACCGGCGCGGTGCGCGGATACGGATCGCGCCGCCGGATGCTGCCCGTGCCCAAGGGCCAGGGTTGCACCTCGGACGCTTCCGGGCCGCCAAAATTTGCCTCCGCGCTCGGATCCCCGCGATCCGCATCGTCCAGGGCCGGATCGGTTGCAGGCGGATCGTCTGCGAGCAGCGCGGCCTTGCTCCATTCCTCGTCGGTGGGCAGGCGGTAGAGCTGGCCCTCGCTGATGCGGCCCTCATGTCGCTCCTTCCAGGTGAGCCACGCGCAAAACATCCGCGCATCCAGCAGATCCATGCCGCAGACCGGATGCTCGGGTGTCTGCGTGAATCCGCTGCCGGGCTCCCGCCATGTCGGCCGCTCCGCAGGCGCGCCGGGCGGCAGCCGCTTGGGGGACTGCACTTTGGTGCCGAGCATCGTGCGCGGATTATTATCTCCCGAGCGCCAGAAGGGAAGGACGGCGCTGTCGTCCTTGAAGAACAGGTCGAAGTCCCGAACCCGCGTCTCCCATATCGCAAAAAGCACATTGGTTTCCGGCACAGGCACAAATTTCATCCCCAGCCCGTTGCTCCACGGTTGGTCCCTTCCCGCCGATGCCGGCGCGCGAAACGCGGGAGGTGCGTCGCCGCCGCGTTTCCCTGAAAACCAAGCGCCCGCGGCAGCACCCACACTCAGCACCGCCACGACCGCCGCCGCCGCGAGCCATCTCTGCTGCCGCTGCCGTCTCAAAGGCCGGAGCCGGTGGTCTTCCGCGATTTTCCCCACCTGCGTGGCCAGGTCACTCGCCGAGGAAAGCCGGCGCGCCGGATCATCCGCCAACGTGTGCCGCATGATGGAGTCGATCCTCCGGTCCAGCCCTGCCTTCTCCGAGAGCGGCGTGAACTGTCCCATCGGCACGGTCCCGGAAAGCAGCTCATAAAGCAGCACGCCGAGCGCATACACGTCCGCACGCGCATCGGCGGCGCTCGCGTGCCGCGTCACCTCTGGCGCGACGTAATATGGCGTGCCGAAGGTGTCGCGCGTTTGCGTGAAGCTGTAGCCGACCGTGGTATCGACGAGGGTCTTCGCCAGCCCGAAGTCCGCCACCTTCACCGTGCCGTCCTGGCCGATGAGAATGTTCGCTGGCTTGATGTCGCGGTGCGCCAGACCGCGCTCGTGCGCGTGGGCCACACCCGCGCAGACCTTCAGGAAAATTTCAAACGCCCGGTCCGCCTCCAGCCGCTGCGCGCGCAGCAGACGGCGCAGGTCACAGCCATCGACGTACTCCATCACCAGGAAGTGCCGCCCGTTTGCCGTCTCCCCGTGGTCGAGCACGCGCACGACATTGGGGTGGTTCAGTTGCGACAGCGCATGGACTTCGGCTTCAAATCGGGCCGTCACTTCCGGATCGCGCGTGAGACGCCCCGCCACCACTTTCAGCGCGACGATCCGCTCATCGCCCGCCACCGTCGCGCGATACACCTCTCCCATGCCGCCGCCGCCCACGAGTTCAAGAATCTCATAGCCTTGTACCTGGATCGACAGCGGTTCCTTCTCCTCGATCTCCGGCCCATCGAGCGCGAGCAGATCCATCCGCACACTTCCGGCCACGCACGAAGCGCACAGACCCCCGACCAGCGCCCGCACCGGCTGCGCCTTTCCGCAGCACGGACACTGGATCAGATCTTGAGTGGAGGCAGAGGGGGGCATGGGGGATGGCGAATGACGAATGAAGGATACGGAATCAATGGCTCTGCCGCATAAGGTGCGATGGGAAATACTGACTGTTGAAACTCATGTGGCTTCTCTTGCTTCGTGTTTCATTCGTCATTCTGCATTCTGCATTCGTCATTCCTCATCCCACTCTCACTGCTCAGCACCGTCAGCAGGTAACGCAGCTCCTCGTCCACGTTGGCGCCTGGCTCCAGCGTGCTCGCCACCTCCGAGCGCAGCTCGTCCGCGAGACGGCGGCGGGCGCGATGCACCTCGAGTTTCACCTGGCTTTCGTTCATCCCGAGAGATGCGCCGATTTCAGCATAAGGTTTCAGCAGATCCGGACTGATCAGCCCTGCTTTCAATTCGGTGAACAAATTCCCGCGTCCACGTTCGGCGTAGCGTGACTCCAGCCGCTCCATGGCCCGCCGCATCACGGACCAGGCCCAGCGTCGGTCAAACCACTGGTCCGCGCGCTCAGGCTCACTCGGAACATCGAAGGTCTCCGCATCATCCAGCGAGATCAGCGTCTGCCCTCCGCCACGTTTTTGACGCGCAGCATCGCGTCGCGTCGTCGCGAGCTGGTTGCGCACCGATTGCCGCAGATAGCTGCGCAGCCGCCCGCGCTCCGGCGACACGCTCTCGAGCCCGCCGCCATTGATGAAGCCGGAGAGAAACTCCTGCGTCTCATCCAGCGCCTCTTCGCGATCGCAGCCGAGCGCGCGGAGATAAGTGTAGATCGCCGGCCAGTAGTCGCGGCACAAGGCTTCCAGCGCCGCAGTGGAGCCGGGCTCGTCAGCCCGTCGCGCGGACATCACCTGCGTCCATGAGGTGACGGGAAACGCCGCGCGCGGATCGGTGTTTGGAGAACTCATCGAAAAACACTAAGCCACAGAAATAGGAATGCCTGGTACTTGTTGCAGCGCGGCGCAGAGTTCGGAGCCCTTCATTTGGGATGAGCCGATACGCTTCATCTGATGGATCAAGCATCGCAGCAAAAACGATCCGGCGTCCCGGTTGTGCCGCAGCATGAACCGGACATCTTGGGCTTGCATGATCTCCACCTCCACACGCGCCGCTCAATCAGCCCTCCTGAGCCTCGCGGCCATTTTCCTCGCCTCGTGCGCCGGACCGAAGACAGGCGGATCCGGCCGCAGCAGCCAGTATGGGGATCGAGCGGGGCCGAAGGGCTTCACGACGGTGATCCTTGATGCGGGCCACGGTGGAAAAGATTCCGGCACGCGGGGTCGCGGGGCCTTTGCACCGGAGAAGACTCTGGCGCTGGACATGGTGCAGCGCGTTCAGGCCGAGTTGCGGCCTTCGTTCAAAGTGGTGCTGACCCGCGCGTCCGACCGGTTCATCGAGCTCGACGACCGCGTGCGTTTGGCGAACCGCTATTCCGACGCCGTGCTTGTGAGTCTCCACTTCAACGAAGGCCCGCGACGTCTCGCGGGCCCCGAGACCTACTACTGGCGCACCGACAGCTACTCACTCGCCCGCCGTGTGCAGAGCCGGCTCACCGCCGCCGCGCCGATCGAGAAAGGGAATCGCGGCATCGTGCGCCGCCGGCTCCGCCTCACGCGCAATCCCGTGATCCCCAGCATCCTCGTGGAGTGCGGCTACCTCACGAATTACGGCGAGCAGAGCCTGCTCAAAAACACCAGCTACCGCGACAAGCTCGCGCGTGCCATCGCCGCCGCCATCCGGGATCAAGCCGCCAACGGCGATGCCGGCATGGGCCCGCTGCCCAAGCCGATCTATGCAGCGCTGAGCACCTCGCGAGATCGGCGGGAGTGAGCTGAAAGCCATCTCGCTGAAAGTACCCGAGTCGCTGCTTCAAGATAAGCCTTGTGTGAGCGGCGAAAGCCAGTGTCCCCTTCGACGACAGATTGGAAGGCTTCCTGTCCACAGCGCTCATCTCGCAGGAGAGAGGTGGCTGCTTTGCTTTGCGCTCCCTATTTTTTGGTCACCGTCTCCATCAATCGTGTCTTCGTGTCAGCGGATAAAACAGAGGTGTTGGCGAGCCAAGCATCGGCGGCTTTGACGTTGTTTTGGTGCCAAGTGGCGAACGTGTTTTCGACGGCGCTCTCGCGATACACCGGATCGGCGATGGCCGTGGCCCATTCGATGGCCATTTGCGGCTGAGTGTCATCGGCGCGCCAAGTGAAGCCTGTTATGGCGGCGTCGCGGTCTGCGCCAGCGGGCAAGGTGGTAAGCCACGCGGTGGTGGCGGCGAGAGATTTCTTCGCGCGGCCTTTGCCGTATTCACGCATCGCGGTGATGCGCTCGAGGCTGGGGTGGATGTCTTGCAGCGCCTGCCACGCGCCGTCGAGATCGCCGTCTTGAGCCAGCTGGAATGAAACGGAACTGAGGAAAGAATCGCGCACCTCGCCAGCCGGGATGATTGGCGCGAAGTCAATGAGATCGCGGGTAGTTGTTCCCATGTTCGAGACGACGCGGCTCACTTCACTCATTGTCGCCGACTTCAATCCGCCCGCAGCGATGAACTCACACGCTCGCTCGGGATGATACTCCGCAAGTCCTGCGAGCACGCTCTCGCGTTGCCGCAAGGTCAGCGGATTGCTCGTATCATTCAGCGATGCGAGCGCGGCATCGGGATTCTTTTCCGCAAGCCGCTCATACAAGTTCGCGATCACTTGATCTCCCGCGTCGGATTGCGTCTGCGATCGCGCCCATGCAATCGCCGCCGCCGGATCCTTCTTTGCCAGCTCACCAGCAATGGATGACAAGGCGAAGTAGCGCACGCTGGGGTCCGTGACCGCATCGAGAAATTTTTGTGCGAGCTTCAAATCGCGCGCGAATCCCTCGGCCACCATGCCTCCGGTAAGCCAGCGTCCGTTCATCCATTCCTGCGTCGTGCCGATCTCCTGCCACAGCAGATCGGGATGTTCGCGACCGATGTCTTGAAGTAATCGCTGCCGCATCAATTGTGCGATGTTCTCATTGCCCTTCAAGGTTCTCAACCAGTCGAGCGGTGCTTTCGGGGCGGACTCGGCCCACCGGCTCAGGACATCAATGAGTATCATCACTTCCCAAATGCGGCGCGGACTGTTCCAGAGCATGGCGGCAGCGGCGGGCAGATCGGCGGCGGGCAGGCCTTTCGCCACGGATTCCAAATCGTGAAATATCCGCTCCAGATCGCAATCGTAGAGATCAAGCGGCAGCAAGCGATTCAGATCGGCGAGCGAAGTCTTCTTCATAGGCTTCGCGGTTTTCTTCGCGCTCGTGCTCGCTGTGGCGGAGGACGTGGTCGCGCTCGAGCGCTGCGCTCCGTTTGAATCGGAGCCGCTCGTCGATGCCGCACCCATCTTGTTTTGCTCCTCACGCAGATGCGATTCATCGGCCAGGTCGGAAGAACTGCCCGCTCGCACTCCGAGCCAGATGCCGGCGAGGAGGCACAGCAGCCACGCAATCTGTTGTCGCATCGTCGTCATTTCACTCCCGAGAGTCGCAGCCAGCGTGCGCGGTCATCTGCTGGCAGAAGGTTTCCTTGCGCAGACTTCAACCACGCGATGGCTGCTGCGCGATCATTTCCAAGCCACGACTCCACACGCGAGTTCATCGTCTTCACGCGCAGCTTCTCGTCCTGGACGCTGGCGGCCAGTTTCAGCGCGCGCTGGCGGTCGTGGTCAGCCAGACCGTCGCTCGCATCGGCCATCACATGATCGCGCAACGGGCTTTCCGGCAAGGCGTCGGCCCACGCGAGCGCGTTATCGGGATTGAAACGCATCAGCCTGCTCACGACCGGTTTCATCGCCGGGCCGTCTTCGGGCTGCAGTTCAATGGCATCAAGCTGCGCCTGCAATTGCTTTCCGTTCATGAGAAAGGCACTGGAGAAAAGCTGACCGAGATAATTTTCGCGGCTTTTACCCGTGAGCCGCGCGGCTATTCGGCCCGCGGTTTCCGCTGGTTGATAGAACTGCGAGCCGCTCTCGAAAAACTCTGGCTCCATCTGCTCGAGCGGCAGCGTCTCCATGAATGCCATCGCCAGATCGGGATTCAGCTCGCCGATTGTTCCGACGATGTTTTTCCAGGCATGAGCGGATTGCTTGGGATCATGAATGCTAGACGCGACACGCTTGGCCTCCTGGACGTCGATATGAGCGAGCACCATGCAAAAATCGGGAAGCAATTTCTCGCGATCCGCCTGCGGCACCGTCTTCACAAAATCGAGCGCGGCGCGCAAATGCTGCAATGCCCAGGAGTTGATCGTTTGTTTCAACAAATCCTTCGGGCGCTCGCTCTCCGGCATCGCGAGCAAGCGGCGCGTCAGTGCCGCCGGCTCCCAGACGCGGGCGGCGTTGTCGTCGAGAATCTTCGTCGCGTCTTTGCGCAGCGATTCGTCAATGATCGAGTCCGCGTGCTTCAGCGCTGCGAGATGATCCGTGGCACTCATCGCCAGCAGACACGCGGCCACCGCCTCGGCACGGTGCTCCGGCAGTGCACTGAGCGCCGCCTGCCACGCCGCGCCCGCATCGCGTCGCGCCCAGTGCATGAAGACCGCGCGCAGCACTTCGGCGGGTGTGTTGCTTTTCTTGGTTTGCGCGAGCTGCGAGGCCAGAGCGCTCAGCTCGGAGGTGGTGCGGCTGTTGAGCAGCTCCGTCACGTGCTGATCAAACTCGGCCCGGTCCGAGATGCGGTCTTCGTTGGATTCGCTCTCGAAGATCGCGCGCAGTTTCGCCAGCAGTGAGTTGTCGCTGGCTGGAGTTGGGGTTTGTTTTTTGGGAGCGTGCGTGTCGGCGGTGCGCTGCGTTTTATCGGACCGATCCGACTGATCCGTCGAATGCTGCGAAGACAAACGCATCGCGCCTATCGGCAGGCCGATGACATAGCCGATGCCGAGAAACACCAGCGCGAGGATGAGAGTCTTGAGCGACATGCGCGCTGAGAATGCCGCGACGAGACGCCACGCGGCAAGCAGAAAGCGCGCAGCGCCTTGGACTGCGGCAGCCTGCTGCCGCTTTCTCCAGGCAGCCTGCTGCCGTCGGAGTTCTCTCGGCGTTTTTCGCGTTAACGCTTTCGCGAATGCGGAGGTTTGTGCTTGAAGGCTCGTCTCTTGGACTGCGACGCCAGCAGGCTGGCTGCGAAAAGCGGCAGCAGGCTGCGCGCAGTCCAAAGCGCTGCGCGCTGATGAACCGCTCACGCGCATTCACACAACGGACTCGCCCACCCACGCCGCGTAGCTCTCCGTCATCTGCGCGGGCTTCAATGCGATGATCTCCGGCACCTCGTATGGATGAAGGGACTTCAGCAGCGTCTCGAAGCGCGGCCACGCGGCAGCGGTCGTTTTGAAAATGGCGAGCACTTCGCTGCTGCTCTCCACTTTGCCCTGCCAGCGGTAGATCGATTCGACGGCGGGGATGAGATTCACGCAGGCGGCGAGTTGAGATTGCACGAGGGACGTGCCAATCTCCCGCGCCGTGCCGATGTCGGGGAAAGTGGAAAACACCAGGAGAGCATTCATGCCAGCCAGCTTATGAGATCCGCGTTCATCGACAAGCTCATCAAGCGCATGGACCGGCTGGAGCCCGGCGAGGTGCAGGGCGTGGTGCTGGAGCTGCTGCGTGAGAAGGGATTGCTGGAAAAAGTTTTCGAGGCGCTTCAAGAAGGCGTGATCCTGACCGACACGGAGGGCAAGGTCACTTATGTG
>JANOBO010000334.1:0-17408 GCA_031411695.1 Verrucomicrobiaceae bacterium | reverse complement strand
CCAGCCGAGCGTGAAGAACGGCAGCGAGAAGTACCTTTATGGAGAGGCGGCGCTCAAGTCGCTGACAGTGCCGGAGGGTTACAAGGTCGAGCTGTTCGCGAGCGAGAAGGAGTTCCCGAATCTGGCAAACCCGATGCAGGTTTCCTTCGACGACAAGGGCCGTCTCTGGGTCGCGACGATGCCCACGTATCCGCATTATCGTCCCGGCGATCCGATGCCGGACGACAAGCTCCTGATCTACGAGGACACCGACGGCGACGGGAAAGCGGACAAGGAAACCGTCTTCGCCCATCACTTGCATCTTCCCATCGGGTTCGAGTTCGCGCCCGAAGGCGTGTACGTCACGCAGGAGCCGAACTTGGTGCTGCTGCGCGACACGAATGGCGATGACAAGGCGGACAGCATGGAGATCGTGCTCGGCGGCTTCGACACGCATGACACGCATCATGCGATCAGCGCGTTCACGGCTGATCCGAGCGGGGCGTTCATGCTTTGCGAGGGCGTCTTTTTGCACTCCAACGTCGAGACGCCCTACGGCCCGGTGCGTTGCGTCGATGGGGGCTTCTTCCGCTACAGCCCGCAGCGCGGGATGCTGGAGCGCACGATCCAGATGCAGATCCCGAATCCGTGGGGCTTCGTGTTCGACAAGTGGGGTCAGGATTTTTTCCTGCACACGTCCGGCACCAGCATGAACTGGGGCCTGCCTGTGTCGGTGAAGCCGGCCTTCGGGAGCAAGACGCCCTCCACTCCCGACCTCATCCCCGAAGCGCATAAGGTGCGGCCCACCTCCGGACTCGAGATCGTTTCGTCGCGTCACTTTCCAGATGAGGTGCAGGGAGACATCATCCTCTCCAACGCCATCGGCTTCCTCGGCATCAAGCAGCACCAGATCGCCGACGACGGCACAGGCTGGAAGACCAGCTTCCGCCACGATTTGCTCAAGAGCACGGACGGCAATTTCCGCCCGGTCGATCTCGAATTCGCGCCTGATGGCTCCCTTTACGTCATCGACTGGCACAACGTGCTCATCGGCCATATGCAGCACAACGCGCGCGATCCGCTGCGGGATCACGTCCATGGCCGCATCTACCGCATCACCTATCCGTCACGACCGCTGGTGAAGCCCGTGCAGGTGGCCGGCGCGGGCATCAGCAGCTTGCTGAATAACTTGAAGGAGCCTGATCTGCGCGTGCGCTACCGCACGCGGCGTGCGCTGCGCGGTCACGATGCCGCCGAGGTGATGCCGGCTGTGAAGCAATGGGTCGCAGCCTTGGACAAGAGCGATGCGAACTATGAACGCTTTGCGCTTGAGGCGCTGTGGACCACGTGGGGCCTCAATCAGGCTGACGATTCGCTGCTGCGCCAGTTGCTCGCCGCGAAAGACTATCATGCGCGCGCTGCTGCGGTGCGTGTGCTGCGATACAACTCGCACCGCATTCCAGATCACGCCGCGCTTCTCGAGAAGGCCGCTGCAGATGAGCACGGCCGCGTGCGGCTCGAGGCTGCGGTCGCCGCGTCGTGGCTGCCGGACATTGCAGCAGCGAAGAAGATCGTGGCCATTGCCGCGTCAAAGCCGCTGGATGTGTGGAGCCAAAACGCCGTGAAGACCGCGACGGACCGACTGAACGGCGTGGCGGAAATCGAGAAGCCCGAGTTTGCCGAACTGAAGGCGCCTGCTCACCTCGACGCCAAAGGAAAGGCGCAGTACCTCGCCGGACAAAAGGTGTATTTTCGCGAAGGCTTCTGCGGCACCTGCCATCAGCCGAACGGCAAGGGTCTCGATCCCGCGTTCCCATCGTTAGAGAAAAGCGCATGGGTGACGGGCGATACGGACCGGCTCATCAAGCTCACGATGTTCGGCCTCATGGGCCCGCTGGAACTCAATGGCAAAAAGTACGACGGCCAGGTTCCCATGACACCGTTCGCGGGCATGTTGAAGGACGACGAGATCGCCGCGGTGCTGACCTTCGTGCGCAATAGTTTTGGAAACAAAGCCGACCCCGTGAAGCCGGCGCAGGTGAAAAGCATCCGCGACGCGCATCCCGGTCGTGTGATGTTCTTCACCACCGACGAACTCTTGAAGCTGCATCCGATGAAGTGACCGCTGCCGGGCGCGTGCATGCCGGGATTGCGCAGAGTCCCGGCGCGTGCTCCTGATGCATCCATGATTCGATGGATTCCCGTGATCGCCGTTATGCTATTTGGAGCCTCATGCAGCACGGTGGTGCATCGGCCGAAGGCCGTCAGCAAGGCGAAGGCATCGGGCAAGCAGCCGGCCCCTGTCGCCAGCGCGCCGAGGAAGATGCAGAAATGGAATCCCGTCTGGTGGCTCGGCAATGTGGACACACCCGTGCCGCCGCCCGATTACAAACCGGACGATCCACGGCGCGTGCGGAAGTACCAATGGCGGAACCCCGGGCACAATTTCACGTTTTATGTCATCGGCATCGCAGACAAGGAGTTCCTGCGCGCGGGCCGGTATCCGAAGGATGTCTTCAAGCCCGGCGGCGGCATGAACTGGGCGGTGAGCCTGTGTGGTCCGCTGCCACCGCTCCCGTTCGTGTCCTATCAAGGGCGGCATTGCTCCACCTACCTCGGCTGGCGGGAGCGCGGCAACTTCGGTGTGAAGCTGAATCTCCGCTGGCGTGGCGTGGAGCCGAAGTAGCGACGCGTCATTCGCGCTCCGGCGGTGTGTTGCCATAGCCCCATGGTTTCGCGAACGGGGACGCCTTTGGCGGCTCCGGCACGGGCGCCGGTTTCATTTGTCTCGTCAGTTCGATGCCCGCGTTTGCGATCTGCGTCCCGCCAGTGATCTCGAGATTGCTGTAGGAAGTCAGCCGCGTCTCGTAGCCGCCGCCGTTCGGGCCGAACGCCTCCTCGGTCGGAACGTAACCGACATACCCGTTGGCGAGTTCGACAGGAAACGTGAATGGAAACGGGCTGCCTTTTTTGATGTCGAGTCCGTATTGCACGAAGTACTCTGCCGGATTGCTCACGCACACGACCGGCCCGATCTGGATCGCCTGAACCTCGACATCGAGGACGGGCTCGACGGAGATCAGGTGGTCTAGCATAAGGGTTTCCTTGGCGAAAATGTAATCGGTCGGATCGGCGGGAAGCGCCGGCTTTCCTGCGGTGACGAGCGCGCGCGCTTTCTTCAACCGCTCTGCGGATGGCGGGCGGCGTTTGATCTGAAGAATCTTTTGCCGCACGTCCAACGGCGCATCCACGGCCTTCGGCATGAGGAGGAGAACCTTCACCGCCTCCGCGCCGACGCGACCGCCGACCATCTGCGCCCACGGCTCGGACTCGGGCCGGCGATACGGATTGAGATTGTCCACCTGTGTGACATCGCCACAGGCGCCTTGGAGAAAAACGACGGGTGCTTTGGTGTCGAGAGCGCCTTGGATGGTCTTCTCCAGATAATAGATCCAGTTCGCTGAGATGCCGCCGGGGTTGGTGGTGGCGTGGCACGCGTAGTTCACGATGCAGCCGAGAAGCCGGCCTTGCAGATCCCATGCGCCGATCACGCCCACCTGCGGATCGATGGGGCCCGCGTAGCCGACGATGTCCGGATTGCCCGGGCCGGGGTGACTCCAGCTCTCTCCGTTCTTCATCCGGATGCGCCGGTTGAAGGCGACCTTGTCCTCATGGCCGTAGCCGTAGCCTACCTGCGCGGGCACCCGCGCGGCATCGGCCGCTTTCACGCCTGCGACGATCTCGCTCTGCACGCGGAGGAGGAAACCAGGATCGGCACATGACGACTCCTCATAAGCGAGACGCTTGATCAAATCAGGCGCGCCATCGTACTCACCCGGCTGCACCATGCCGACCGGACCCGAAGAATGCGAGTGCGAGGCGCCGATCAGCACCGCCTCCGGAGCGATGCCGCAGGCTTTCTGGATTTGCTCGCGCGCGGCGAGCACGAGCGCGCGCGGAACGACGAGCGTGTCGAGTCCGACCAGCGCCACCTTGCGCGTGCCATCGTCAAACACCGCCACGCGCACCTTGCAGTTGTCATGAAACGTCCGGTGAAGAGTTTTGCCGTAGCCGCCGGGCTGCTCCATGCCGATGCCAGGCGTGATGTCGCGCTCGGCAAAGCCCGCCTTGATGTGCCTCGATGCGGGCTGCTGCGCCGTGGCGCAGGTGACGATGGAAAAGAACAAAAGCGCGGTGTGTTTCATGTCGCGAAAATACGCGTGTCTCGACCGCGCCTTATCGCATCATCACCGCGCCGTGATTTCCCCGCGGATGTGCCTGAGGAGTCCCTCACATCCATCTTCGAGCAGGTCGAGCACATCATCGAATCCCTTCGCACCGCCATAATAGGGGTCCGGCACTTCCGACTGACCAGGCTCCGTGCAGAACTCGCAAAACAGCCGGAGCTGCTCCGGACTGCAGCCCTTTGGCACAAAGCGCCGGATGTCGCGTCGGTTCTGGTTGTCCATGATCACGACGAGGTCGAACTCCTCAAAGTCGTCGCCGCTGACTTGGCGCGCGATGCTCGTGAGGTCGTAGCCCCGGTTGTAGCCGGCAAGCTTCATCCGAGCGTCCGCCTGATTCCCTACGTGCATGCCGAGCGTGCCAGCCGAGTCGATGTGGATCCGGTCGGAAAGACCTTCGCGCTCCACGATGTGCTTCATCACCGCCTCCGCAGCAGGTGAGCGGCAGATGTTTCCCATGCACACGAACAGAAGCTTGAAGGCTGCCATCGCGGACCGTAGCGCGCTCAGAGGCTGGTGGCAATCTTCCAGCCGAGCGCGGCGGCGGCGATGCCGAGCAAACTGCTGCCGAGCGAATTTGCCAACGCCAGCCATGCGTGGCCATTTTGCCAAAGGATGAGCGAGTCATTGCTCAACGTGGAGAATGTCGTGTAACCGCCGAGCACGCCCGTCGCGCAGAAGAACCACGCGGCGGAGTCGCGTCCCTTCATCGACGGAAGCCCGAACAAAAAGCCGAGGATGAAACTGCCGAGCACGTTTGCCACGAAGATGCTCCAAGGAAACACGCCGCCGGCGGTCACACGCGCAAGGGCGACGACGGTGCAGTAGCGCAGGACCGAGCCGAGGCCGCCACCGACGAAGATGAGGATGACGTTCTTCACGACGCCTGCTACTTCTCGCGCAGCATGATCAGCAGCTCGCGCATCCGCAGTTCCACGCTGAGGAGGCAGCGATGCATGCGGGTCAGCCATTCTGTATCGGTGCCGACCGGGGCCTCCTTGAGAAGGCGGTCACATGCGTTCACACCCGCGCCGAAAATCGGGAGCGACTGCTCGAGATCGACGACGAGAAAGTGCCACTGGGTGCGGCTGCCTTCCGAAAAGCCGCGCAGCGCGCGATGCAGGTGCGCGGCGAGATCGCCGACCGTGGTGAGCAAACGCGACACGGCAGGCTGAGGTCCGGAGGTGCCGCTGGTCATCAGCAGATTTTCAAAACGCCGCAGATCTTCCGCGAGGCTGGCCGACCGCTGCGCGGGATGCGCGGGCTCGTCGGCCTTTGCAGGTCTTGCGGGAGGGTGCGAGTCCGCCTGGGCGAAGGGATCGCGAAGCCCGTCTGCTGGCGCGAATGGATCTGCGAGCGCCGGTGCGGCAAAGCCACTCGCGGCCGGCGGCTCCTTGCGGCGGTTGAGAAGGAAATGCTTCCGCCGCGCGCGGTTCTGGCGGAGCTGCGCTGTCTCGGCCTCCTTTGAAAGATGCCACTGCGGCGCGGAGACGCGCAACTGCAGATGCCACGACTGCATCAGCACACGCTGGTTCTCGTGGTTGAACCACTCGAAGAAAACGAGATTCTTCAGCCCGGACGGTTCCGGCATGGTGTAACCGGCGCTGAGGATGTTTCGCCGGCGCGGCAGCCTTCCCGCACGGTGGGATGCTGTCATCACGCCGGTGTGTCCGCGTTGCTCCAGCGCCACGGTCTGGATCAGGTCCACGTCGGTGTCGGGAAGGGGATTGAGAAAATCGACACGACAGCCGGCGATGTCGCGCAGGAAATTTCCGTTGAGCTCCACCACCAGCGGCTTTTTCTGGCCGGCGAGATGAATCATCCCGGACACCAGACCGGGAACTTCGTTTGAGAGATGCCCTCCGAGCACGGAGGATTCGAGGCAGATGACCATTTCTGCGAGTACGCTACGGGCATGTCTGAAAGCCCGCAAGCATCGGATGGGACCGGCTGCGAAAAAGCCGCGCCCTCACGCTCCGCGCTTCGCCTTCAAGGTGAATCCGACCAACACATTCAATCTGGAGCGAACATGATTTGCACATGACGAGGGCGTGGGGCAGTCTTGCCGCCCGAAATGTTCCAGGACCTCTACGACTATCTCTATCACCTCACCGATGAGGGCGGCATCCCGCTGAAAGGCACAGGCATCGTTCTCGGCGTGTTCCTGCTCGCGGTGCATTTGCTGGCGCTGGTGAAGACGGACTCGGCGCAGGGTTTTCTCAAGCAGTTCCCCCGTAACTACAAATGGGGAGTGATCCTGCTCACCATCGACTTCGCTTGGTCGATGCTGATCATGAGCCACATGGACATGGGCGAGTTCTTCAATCTGCGGACCACGTTTCTCTTCGTGCTGCCTGTGGCGTTCGTGCTCGTGCTTCTCTTTGTGAAGGAGTTCCTCGCCGTGCGCGCCCTCGGGGCGCTGATGCTTCTCGTGTCCGGCCCCGTGCTCACCGCGGCCTTTCTCCAACCGCCCGCCACGCGCCTGGTGGTGCCGCTGCTCGCGTATGCGTGGATCATCGCCGGCATGTTCTTCGTGGGCATGCCGTTTTTGATGCGTGACTGGGTCGGCTGGATCACCACGACTGGCGCTCGTTGGAAAATGGCCGCGCTCAGCGGCATCGCCTACGGCGCGGTGATGCTGGTGCTGGCGATGGTGGCCTGGTAGTCGCGGGCAAAACACAGCCAGGGAGCATGTCCGCGTCGAAGCCGCCTCCGCGCATCCTCGTCATCCGCGGCGGTGCCATCGGAGATTTCATCCTGACACTTCCGGCGATCAAACTGCTGCGCGAGAGCATCGCGGGCTGTCACTTGGAAGTGTTAGGCTATCCAGGCATCATCGATCTCGCCGTCACCGCAGGTTTGGCGGACGCCGCGCGCAGCCTCGAGCACCGCACGATGGCCTTCCTGTTCGCCAAAGGCGCGACCATTGATGAGGCGCTGTGCGACTACATGCGCGGATTCAATCTTGTGGTCAGCTACCTTTACGACCCCGACGGTTTCTTCCGTGAAAACATGGAGCGCATCGGCGTGCGCACGTTCATCGAGGCCTCGCACCGCGTGGAGGAGGGGCGCGGGCATGCGGCGGAGCAGCTCGCGCGGCCGCTGGAGAAGCTCGCGATGTTTTTGGAGAATCCGGCACCCAGCCTCGGATTGCCCGCCCGCGAGGGTGACGCGACAGCGCGTCTCGTCGCCATTCATCCCGGTAGCGGATCGGTACGCAAAACTTGGCCAATAAAAAACTGGGTCCGCCTCGGGCACGAGATCGCGCATGCATTTCCGCAAGCGCGCCTTTGCCTCGTGACGGGCGAGGCGGAGCAGGATCGCGGGCTCACCCACGAGATTTCCGCAGCCTGGTCCGAGTTGGGCGCGCTGCATCTGGATGGGCTTCCTTTGCCCGACCTTGCCGTTCGGTTGGCTAGCTGTCGCGCCTTCATCGGGCACGACAGCGGCATCTCACATCTCGCCGCAGCCTGCGGCACCCCGTGCCTGCTTTTTTTCGGGCCTACCGATCCAATGACCTGGGCGCCGCGCAACGCGGCCGTGGAAGTCCACCGCGCCCCCGATGGCGACCTCACATCGCTCGAATTCGCTGTGGGCTGGGCGTCGGTGCGCGGATTTCTTGCGGGCAAATTCGTCTAGCGCTTTGCTTGTGGCGCTTTTGCCACCGTGTTAGCGTCGCGCATCATGGCTGAACCGAAAAAGTACTCCAAGTTTCGCACGCTCCTCATTCTCGGCGCCCCTGGCAGCGGCAAGGGCACGCAGGGCAAGGTCCTCGGCTCCGTGCCGCGCTTCCATCATCTCGCATGTGGCGATGTGTTCCGCTCGTTGGACACGCGCACGGCGCTCGGGCAGAAGTTCGTGGAATACTCCAGCCGTGGCGAGCTGGTGCCGGATGATCTCACCGTCCAGCTCTGGCGGGCAAACATCCAGCAGCGCGTGGAGTCCCACAATTTTAAACCGGAGATCGATTTTCTCGTGCTGGACGGAATCCCGCGCAATGAAGGGCAGGCCAAGTTCATGGCGGATGACATCGAGGTGCTTCAGGTTTTCCATTTGTCGTGCCCCGACCGCACGGAACTGGCCCGACGGCTGCGCAAGCGTGCCTTGAAGGACAACCGCTTCGATGACGCAAGCGACACCGTGATCTTCAGACGCTTTCAAACATACGACGAAGAGACCAAGCCCATCCTCGATTATTACGCAGGCAGGGTCACTGAGATCGACGCCAGCCAGCCGCCCGCCAAGGTGCTCTACGACATCCTGCACGGCGTGATGAAACTGCCCGCGTGGCACGACATCGCAAAGATGGTGGTGTGAGCCGGGTCCCGCGTCTTCATGAGAGTCCTCTTCATTGGCACCGGCGACATCGGCGTGCCCACGCTCGAATGGCTGCTTCAATCGGCGAAGCATGAGGTGGTTGGTGTCGTGGCGCAGCCTGACAAGCCGGTGGGGAGGAAGCAGATTCTCACTCCGCCGAAGGTCAAGGTCATCGCCCAGGCGGCCGGTGTGCCGGTGCTTCAGCCGGAGAAAATCCGCCGCGCTGTCGATGAACTGACCCCGCTCCAGCCTGACATCGCCATCGTCGTGGCGTATGGGCAGATTCTCTCCCGCGCCGTGCTCGATGTGCCGGCGCAGGGCTGCCTGAATGTACACACGTCGTTGCTGCCGCGTTACCGAGGGGCCGCGCCAATCCAGGCCGCGATCCGTGAAGGCGATGCCGAAACCGGTGTGACGATCATGTTCATGGATGAGGGCCTGGACACTGGTGACATCCTGCTCTCGGAGCGAGTGCCCATCACGCACGAGGACACCGGCGGCTCCCTGCATGACAAGCTCGCCCTGCTCGCGCCAGCCGCGCTGGAGCGCGCGCTCGATCTCATCGTCGCAGGCGATCCGCCTCGCATTCCGCAGGACAACTCACGCGCGACGCACATTGGCAAGCTCACGCGCGATCACGGCCGCATCGACTGGAGCAAGAGCGCTGTCGAGATCGAGCGAGCCATCCGCGCTTACGATCCGTGGCCCGGGAGCCATTGCCTGCTTCCATCGGGCGAGGGCAAAGCGTCCTCGCTCAAAGTTCACGCGGCACGTTGGGTCGCTGGCGATGCCTGTCCGGTCGGAGGAACGATTGTCACCGCTGATGCGAAGCAGGGCCTCTTTATCGCGTGCGGCCAGGGATTGATCGAGCTTCTCGAAGTGCAGGCCGAAAGCGGAAAGCGGCTCGCCGCGTCAGATTTCCTCCGGGGTCACAGCATCGCCGTGGGCGCGGTCATGAGGTGAAGCCAAGGCGCGGCTCCGCTCATCTTCCTGCGGCCTCGGCCTTCACCGCAGAGGTGACGTGCGCGAAGTTCACCCACATCTCATGCTTCTGCTTGCCGACGGCTCCATCGGCGCCACGGCCCATTTTATCGAAAGAAACCTTGGCCCACTCATGCTTGCCGAGTGCGACGATGGTGACGCGGTTCTCGAACGGCGTCTCCACAAGCGCGGTGGATGATTGGATGCGGTATGTCTCACCGACCTTCGGAAACGCCGAGTCCGGCGAGTCGGCTGCGTGTGCGGTGGCGAGTGCGAGGGCGAAGAGAACGGCTGCGATGGTTTTCATGTTGGGATGTGTGTTGCGGGTTGGGAGGGATTTGCCCGATCATGAAGGCTCCTACTGACGCTGGCAATCCGCCTTTGGGGGGAGGCACGAACCGTGCGGTCGCCTCACCGGCCGGCATTTTGCAGGGCGCGCTTGGCTGCCAACGCCTGCTCCACCTCGCCCAAAGGCAGGCAGTTGATCACGTCCTGCCGCGTGAGCCAGCCCTTCCGTGCAGTGCGCATGCCGAAGATCACATCCTTCAATCCATGCACGCTGTGTGCATCGGGATTGATGCTCGTCTTCACGCCCTTCTCCTTTGCCAGCTTCCACCAGCGCCAGTCCATGTCGAGCCGCCAGGGGTTCGCGTTGATCTCGATGATCGTGCCGGTTTCCGCCGCGGCGTCGATGATGTCGGCGAGGTTCACCGCGTAGCCCGGCCGCTGGCATAGCAGCCGGCCGGTGACGTGGCCGAGCATCGTCACATACGGATTCTCGATGGCCTTGATGATGCGCCGTGTCTGCTCGGCCTCGGTCAGCGTGAACAGATTGTGTACGGACGCGACTACGTAGTCTAGCTCGGCGAGAAGCTCGTCGTCAAAGTCCAGCGCTCCGTCCTTCAGGATGTCCACCTCGCTGCCGGCGAAGAGGCGGAAGCCATCGCCCTCGCTGGCAAAGCCCGCGTTCAGCTCGCGGATGCGGCGCACCTGCTGGCGGAGCCGCGCGGCATCGAGGCCGTTCGCCTGAAACGACGATTTGCTGTGGTCGGCGATGCCGAGGTACGACAGGCCGAGATCCATCGCCGCCTCCGCCATCTCCTCCAGCGTCGCCTTGCCGTCACTGGCCGTGGTGTGATTGTGAAACACGCCGCGCAGATTCTCGAGCGTGATGAGATGCGGCAATGCGCCGCGCTCCGCCGCATCGATCTCACCAGAGTTTTCCCGCAGCTCGGGCGCGGGCCAGTCGAGCCCCAGCGCGCGATACAGCCCGGCTTCATCGTCGATCTGCGGCACCGGTCCGCTTTCTTTGCCCTCGACCGGCGCGAGCGCGTACTCATTGAGCGTCCAGCCCAGCGTCTGCGCGCGGTGCCGCACGGCTACGTTGTGCTCCTTGCTGCCGGTGAAATAGTTCAGCGCGAATGGGAACTCCTTCCCGGCCACCGCGCGCAGGTCGCATTGGAGACCGTTCGCCGCGCGCACGCTGGCCTTGGTGCCACCTTTGGCGATGACGCCCTGCACGAAGGGCAGTGCCACAAATGTCTCGATCACGTCCTCCGGCTTTTTCGTGGCGACGAGGAAATCCAGATCATGCACCACCTCCTTCCCTCGCCGGTAACTGCCGCAAACTTCAGCGCGCGAGACATCGGCATGCGCGCGCAATGCGGCCAGCACCGTCTCCACCACCGGCATCACTTGATCCAGCCGGAACTCGCTCGCATGCTCGTCGCAGAAGGCGATGCCCTCGAGAATCTTCATCGCCTTTTTCTCGCCGAAGCCCGCCAGCTTCGCCACCGCGCCGCTTTCGATGGCGCGCTTCAAATCCGCGATGGAGCCCACGCCCAGCGTCTCGTGCAATTGCCGCACGCCCTTCGGACCGAGCCCCTGAATCTTGAAAAGCGCGAAGATGTCATCCGGGAAGCCGGCCTTGAGATTGTCAAAGAACGCCAGTTTCCCGGTCGTGGCCATCTCGTGCAGCTTGTCACGCAATGCCTCGCCCAGGCCCTTGATGCCGGCGAGTTGGTTCTCCGCCGCCAGCTTCATGATGTCGCCCGCGTAGCTCTCGACGATCTCAGCCCCGGCGCGATAGGCGCGCGTCTTGAAAGGGTTCTCCCCCTTCAGCTCCATGAGCGTGGCGATCTTCTCGAAAACATCTGCGGCGTCGGCTGCTGTCATGCGCGCAGTCTGAAACGCAGTCGAGATCGCGCAAGCCGCACCTGGCTACGCGAACAGCTCGCGCACCACATGGCCCTCGACATCCGTGAGCCGGAAATCACGGCCCGCGTATTTGAACGTGAGCTTCTCGTGATCCAGGCCGAGCTGATGCAGGATGGTGGCGTGCAGGTCGTGCATGTGGACTTTGTCCTCCACCGCGTGCTGGCCGAACTCATCCGTCGCGCCGTGCGCGTAGCCTGGCTTCAATCCACCGCCTGCCAGCCAGACCGTGAAGCCGAGCGGATTGTGGTCGCGGCCTGTGCCATTCCCCTGCGCATACGGCGTGCGGCCAAATTCGCCGCCCCACCAGACGATCGTATCCTCGAGAAGTCCGCGCGCCTTCAGATCCATCAGCAGGGCGGCCACCGGCTTGTCCACCGCAGCGGCGTGCTCGGCGTGCTTCGGCATGTTCGAGTGCTGATCCCATGCGGGGTTGTTGGAGTTGTCACTGTAGTTCACCTGGATGTAGCGCACCCCGGCCTCGGCAAGCCTGCGCGCCATCAGACACTGCCGGCCAAAATTGTCCGTGGGCTTCTCGCCGATGCCGTACATCTTTTTCGTCGCCTCCGACTCGTGTGTGAGGTCCACCGCATCCGGCGCATGGTTTTGCAAACGCCACGCCAGCTCGTAGCTCTCGATCACCGCATCCAGTTCCGTATCCCCCGGTGCCGATGCCGCGCGCTGCTCGGCATTCAACGACCGCATCAGATCAAACTGCCGGCGTTGCTGTTCCGGCGTCCATGCTGCGTTGGTGATGTTCTTGATGCCAGCCTCGCTCGCCGGTTGGCCCGTGCGGCCGAGAGGCGTCCCTTGGTACACCGCTGGCAGAAATGCGTTGCCATAATTTCGCGGCCCGCCGTTGCCCAGAGATGGACTGATGGTCACAAAGCCGGGCAAATTCTCGTTGTCCGCGCCGAGCCCATACAACACCCACGACCCCATGCTCGGGCGGATGAAGCTAGTCGTGCCCGTGTGCATGAACAGCGTGGCCGGCCCGTGCGCCACGCCGGTCGTGTGCATCGAGTGGATGAACGTCATCTCATCCACCATCTGGTTCATGTTTGGAAACAGGTCCGATCCCCATCGACCGCTCTCACCGTGCTGCTTGAAGTCCCAAAGCGGCTTCATCACCCGCTGCGGCGCGCCCATCCCGGTCTTCGCGACGGTACGCGCGTCATCGAAGTCCATCACCCGACCATTCTCCCGCACGAGCTTCTCCTTGTAGTCGAAAGAATCCACATGGCTCACACCCCCAGCCATGAAGAGGAAGATGACCCGCTTTGCCTTTGCCTGATGATGCGGCCGGCGTGGGGCGAGCGGATGACCTCCCGTGGATCCATAGCCATTGGCGAGGCCCGCGAGCGCGAGCGAGCCAAAGCCACAGGCGCTGGATTGCAAAAACTGGCGGCGTGAGGCGAGCATGAGATTGAGAAAGTGAGGAACGGCGGTGGTGCAAACTAACGAATCCTCCCCAAAGGCTGTTTCACGAGATGCGCTCACCTCTTCCCTCGAGCGCTTCACTCACTGCGGTGCGCAGAACGGTGATGATCTGAGCTGCACTGTCAGACGCCCGCGCGACCTTGATGCGGGCGCGCCCGGCACTGCAACAGGCGCTCTCGCGGCTGCGTTTTATCGGGGATGATTCGATGTTTCCGGCCTTCATTCCTTGTAACAGCCTGCGTCCTGGGCCCCGTGGCGGTGCAGGCCGCTCCAGCGGTCGATTACTCGCGCGACATTCAGCCGCTGTTTGCGGAGCATTGCCTCGCCTGCCACGGCCCGGATGCGTCCAAGGGCGGGCTCGTCCTCTCCACGTTGGCCGGCGCGACGAAAGAACTGAAGAGCGGCGCAAAAGCCGTGGTCCCCGGCGACCCTGGTCACAGTGCGCTCCTCGCGCGTGTGACCTCGGACGATGCAGAGGAGCGAATGCCGCCGAAGGAAAAGAAGCCGCTCAAGCCGCACGAAATCGAACTCCTGAAGGCGTGGATCGAGTCCGGCGCAAAGTATGATCTGCACTGGGCTTACAAACCGGTCGTGAGACCGACGCCTCCTCGTGAGACTGCGGAGACGGGTATCGCGGTCTCCTCGCCAACCAAGCAAGGCGCGCTCGCTTCCGCCGCCATCCATCCCATCGACCGCTTCGTTCGCGCGAAGCTGGCGGAGAAGGGGATACGCCCGTCAGGCGGGGCGGATCGCTACACACTCATCAAGCGCGTTCACTACGATCTGCTCGGCCTGCCGCCATCGCTGGAAGACCTCGATGGGTTCGTGAACGACAGCTCACCGATGGCCTACGAGGCGATGCTGGATCGCGCGCTGGCCAGCGAGCACCATGGCGAGCGCTGGGGCCGGCATTGGCTCGATGCCGCGCGCTACGCCGACAGTGATGGCTATGAGAAGGACCGTCCGCGACCCGATGCCTGGCGCTACCGCGACTGGGTCATCCGCGCGGTGAACGACGACATGCCGTTCGACCAGTTCTCCATTGAGCAGATCGCCGGCGACCTTTTGCCAGACCCCACGCCAGAGCAGATCGTCGCCACCGCATTCCATCGGCAGACGCTGACGAATACCGAGGGCGGCACCGATCAGGAGCAGTTCCGAATCGAGGCGGTGATGGACCGCACTGAAACGACAGGGGCCGTTTGGCTGGGCCTCACGGTCGGCTGCGCGCGCTGTCACACGCACAAGTACGATCAGATCAGCCACAAGGAGTACTACCAGATCTTCGCCTTCTACAACAATGGCGACGAGGTCACCCGACAGGTGCCCACATCGCCTGAAGTGTGGGCAGCCTATGAGAAGGCCAACGGCGATGCGGCGAAGAAGCTGGTGCCTTTGCAAAGACAGGTCGATGCGGCGAAGGCAGAGCTCCCGGTGAAGCTGCCCGAATGGGAGAGGGGCGTGCAGGCGCGCCTCGCCGCGCTACGGCGTGACCCAAAAGCCGTGACCTTTGCGCCCGTGAGTCTGGTGACAGTCACCGCCGCATCGAAGGCACGGCTGACAAGGCAGAAAGATGGTTCCTTCCTTGCGAGCGGGGTCGAAGCGAAGACGGACACCTACACCGCCGAGATCAGCGCCGTCGGGAAACTCATCACTGCGCTGCGCATCGAGACGATACCCGACGACTCACTGCCATCGAAAGGCGCGGGCCGGTTCAAGAACGGAAATTTTGTCTTGAGCTCTCTCAAGCTGCTCGTCGGCAAATCGCGCGTGACGGCGACGGAAGTGCCGCTGCATTCCGCGACGGCTGACTTTGAGCAAAAGACGTTCGCTGCGAAAAACGTGCTCGATGAAGACGCGCAGACCGGCTGGGGTGTGGGTGGATCGGCGATGAAGGCGCACAGCCTCACGGTGCAGCTCACGCAGCCTGTCTCGCTCGAAGCGGGATCGAAGCTCTTCGTCATCCTCGACCAGCAATACAACAAGCAGCCCGGCCATGTGCTCGGCAGGTTCCGCATCCTCGCCAGCACGGATGTGACGGAGGACTCGATCGCGCCCCCCGAGGTGATCAAGCTCCTCGGCGAGGAGCCGAAGCGCAGAAATCCCGTTCTCATCAAGCCCCTGTTCGACTGGTTGGAGAAGGTGGACACCGAAGTCGTAGCTGCATCGCGCGCGTTGGAAAGCGCCAAGGCGCGCCTGCCGAAGCCGCCGCTCATGGACGCGCGCGTGATCGCCCAGCGCACTACGCGCCCACGCCCGACGCATGTGCTCTATCGCGGGGACTTTCTGCAACCGGCGGAGTCCGTGGTGCCGGCGACGCTTGCAGTGTTGCCAGGTGTGAAGAGCGGCGCGCCTTCGGTGAGCGAACTGGCGGCAAACGACCGGGTCGCACCACCTTCGCGACTCGACTTTGCGCGCTCGCTGGTCAGCAAGGACAACCCGCTCACACCTCGCGTGACGGTGAACACGATCTGGGGGAAGCTCTTCGGCGAAGGCCTCGTGAAGACCGCTGCGGACTTCGGAGTGCGTGGCTCGAAGCCCACACATCCGGAGTTGCTCGACTGGCTGGCCTCGGAGTTCATGCAGCAAGGCTGGAGCCGCAAGAAGCTGCTGAGGCTCATCATGACATCGGCCGCCTACAAGCAGAGCAGCGCGCAGTCGGGCGCGGTGGGCACCGCTGAGCACGCTCGTTCCAATGCCGAACTCGCGCGCATCCTCGAGATCGATCCGAAGAACGACCTGCTGTGGCGCCAGAACCGCCTGCGCGTCGAAGGCGAGATCGTGCGGGATCTGCATCTCGCCGCCAGCGGGCTTCTCTCGCCAAAGGTCGGCGGTCCCAGCGTCTTTCCGCCGATGCCACCGGACATCGCCGCGCTGAGCTACGCCGGCAATTTCTCGTGGAAGACCAGTGCGGGTGAAGACCGCTACCGCCGGGGGCTTTACACCTTTTTCAAACGCACCGCGCCGCATCCTGATCTCACGACGTTCGACTGCCCGGACGCGAACACGGCCAACGTGAAGCGCACCGTGTCAAACACGCCGCTGCAGGCGCTCACCACGCTGAATGCGGAAGCCTTCACGGAAGCCGCGCAGGCCTTGGGACGCCGCGTGCTCGCCGCGGCTCCTTCGACGGACGACGACCGGCTCTCGCTCGCCATGCGCATCTGTTTGTCGCGAGCTGCATCTGAGCATGAGCTGGCGGCGCTGAAGAAGCTGCTCGGCGAGTCACGCGCCTTTTTCAGGGCGCATCCCGCGGAGGCAAAGGAGGCAAGCGGCAGCCACACGCAAGAGGGCGTGCCATTGGCGGAGTCTGCCGCCTGGGCCGCCACGATGCGCATCGTGCTGAACACGGACGAGTTCATCACGCGCGAGTGAGGCTCGCTCCGATGCGGAACGCGGCCCGCTCAGTTGCGGCTGTCCGTAGATCGGCTCACAAGGCCCGCCTGGTCCCCCTCACCCCAGCCCTCCCCGAGGGAGAAGGAGCAGGTCAAGCCGCCGCTCGAATTGCAGGAGGCTGTTTTCCAATGCGCGGCTGCGTCATCAGGCTTCCTCAGGAATAAGACAGGCGTCGATGAGCCTCGCGGCCTTGGCTCCCTCTTCCCGGGGGAGAGGGCTGGGGTGAGGAGTGGGAGCCTCGTTCGCCCGGCAGTTTCCGGCAAATTTGATGAGACTTGCTGCAAGCACGATTCACCGGCACGCCGCGCCTCGGCGCGCGCGGCGTGTTGACTTTCGCGGGAGCCTGCATGGAGTGGCCGTGCCTCTCCCTGTATGTCCCTCCTCGCTCTAGCTCCCGCCGCCGCTCACGTCGTTCCCCCGCTTTGGACGGTGCTGCCTTTTGCGGCGCTGCTGCTGTGCATCGCGCTGTTGCCCGTGATGGCCGCTCCGCTTTGGGAGAAGCATCACGCGAAGATCGCCATCGGCCTCGGCGCCCTCACGGCGCTCTACGAGTTCGTCGTGATGAGGGATCATCACGCGCTACTGCACGCCGCGGCGGAGTATGTGGGCTTCATCTCGCTGGTCGGCTCCCTCTATGTGATCTCCGGCGGTATCAAGATCGGGGTGAAGGGCTCGGCCACACCCTTGTCAAACACGCTTTTCCTCGCGGTCGGCGCCGTGCTCTCAAACATCATCGGCACCACGGGCGCGTCCATGCTGCTGATCCGCCCGTGGATACGCACAAACCGCTACCGCATCACCGGCCTGCATGTGGTGTTCTTCATTTTCATCGTCAGC
>JANOBO010000333.1:0-21632 GCA_031411695.1 Verrucomicrobiaceae bacterium | reverse complement strand
TGAGCAGACCACCCTCATCCCCCTCACCCCAGCCCTCTCCCCAAGGGAGAGGGAGCCTGACGAGCTGCCGCTCGAATCCGCAGAGGTTGTCGCCTTGGCACGGCAGCGCCTTCGTGCTCCCTCTCCATCGGGAGAGGGCCGGGGTGAGGGGCACTCGTGTGGGTAACCCAGCAAGCCCCCGACATTCCCTCCGCTCTCTCCACACCCCGCCGCACTGTCGCACTGTCGCACTGTCGCGCTGTCGCGCCGTCGCGCCGTCGCGCCGTCGCGCTGCCTCACGGCTCCGGCTACTGGCCTGGCGTTGGCCTCATTTGCATTTCACTGCGCTCGAGGCGGCCGTCGCCATTCTTGTCGCCAGCGGCGAATCGCTTTGACGCCTGCTCCTGCGCGGCGGCGCGATTCTCTGACGCATCCACGGTGCCGTCACCATTTGCGTCGGAGCGATTCAGCATCGACCGCCCGCCAGCCGGCGGGCCGCTATTTCCAGCACGCGCGCCACCATTTGGGTTCAGCGATTGCCGGTGTTTCTCGGCACCATCGATCTCCTTCGCGGTCAGGCGGCCATCGTTATCGCGGTCCATTTTGGAAAAGCGCCCATCAGCCTCGCGCACGGCAAAGCTCATCTGCTCCTGTAGCGTGATGGCGCCATCGCGGTTGGCATCCACGCGGGACATCGCCTCATCGGGGCTCATCTTCGGTCCCGGTGGCGGCGGCTTCGGCTTGCCGCCATTCGGGCCGGGCCGCGCGCCTTCGGGCCGTGCTCCGGAGCCGGCTGGCCCGCGCGGCGGAGGTGAGGATGGTGTCTGGGGTTCAGGTGTGGCGCAGGCTGACAAAAGAATGCCGGCTGCAGCTAACACCGAGCGATTGAGTTGGGGTTTGATTCGCATGGTCGCGTATTTTACTTCCATTGCCCGCACCGACAAGCCTCGGCATCGCCGATGTTGCGTGAGCGCGCGGAGTCGCGCAGAGATGCGGCGTGCTTCACGTCGTCCTTCATCAGCCCGAGATTCCGCATAACACCGGCGCCGTCGGCCGCCTGTGCCTGGCCACCGGCGCGCGTCTGCATCTGATCCGGCCGCTCGGCTTCTCGCTCGATGACCGGCAGCTCAAGCGGGTGGGGCTCGACTACTGGCGCGACGTGGATGTGCACGAGTGGGATTCGTTCGAGGCCATGCGCGCCGCAGCCGTGGTGGACGCGGCATTCTTCTTCCTCACCACCAAGGCCACGCGCACCTACTGGGATGTCACGCTCACCGCGCGCGAGTGCTACCTCGTCTTCGGCCCCGAGACGCGTGGCCTTCCGGAGACTCTGCTCGCAGCCGCACCGGACCATTGCCTGCGAATTCCCATGGAAGGCACGCGCAGCCTGAACCTCGCCACCTCCGTCGGCATCGTCTTGTATGAATCCATGCGGCAGCGCGCGGCGTGCGCGGTGAAATCGCCAGCCACTGTTTGAAAACCGCGCCCGCCTCCCCACACTCCACGCCCCATGACCGCCAACACCCAGCCTCTCATCGCGCGCGATGTCCACCGTCACTACCGCCTTGCCGGGAAGGACCTGCATGTGTTGCGCGGGGTGAATCTCGAGGTCGCTCCCGGTCAGCGCGTCTTCCTCTGCGGCGCATCCGGCGCGGGTAAGACCACGCTGCTCTACGTCCTCGGCGGACTCGAGCGGCCGGACTCCGGCGATGTGCAAGTGCTCGGCCAGTCCCTCTACCACATCGCCCCGAAGAAGCGCGCCGAGGCACGGAACCGCACCATGGGCTTCGTCTTCCAGCATTACTTTCTGCTGCCCGACCTCACCGCGCTGGAGAACGTCATGCTCCCCGCCATGATCGGCGGCACCAAGGGCGAGAAGCGCGCCAAGGAGCTGCTCGACCGCGTCGGACTCTCCGGCCGCCTCGATCATCTGCCCACCGAGCTTTCCGGCGGCGAGCAGCAGCGCGTCGCCATCGCGCGCGCCATCATCAATGATCCCGCCATCATCTTTGCCGACGAGCCCACCGGCAATCTCGATGCAACGACGGGCGCTGGCGTCATCGACATGCTCATGTCCGTCGTCAGCGAGGACCGGAAGACCCTCATCGTCGTCACGCACGACCAAACCCTCGCGCAGCGCGGAGATCGGAAGCTGGTCATCAAGGACGGCGCGCTGGTGGAGTAGCACGGGATGCCGAATTGCAAACATCTTCCTCCGAGGCTGAGTTCCGGAGTTAACCGGCCGCCTGAAGCGGGCGTCGCCGGCGGGCAGGGTGACGGTGGCAGGCTGATGCGGTCGGTCCATGAGCGCTGCTGGGTGGCAGTGTGAGCCTTGCTGATTGACCCCACACGGCGTGTGGAGTGACCCCACACGGCGTGTGGAGCGACTCCTCACGGCGTGTGGAGCGACCCCTCACGGCGTGTGGAGCGACCCTGTGAGGTCCGCGGATGGACCCATCACGGCGCGCTGATCGACCCTGTGAGGTTCGCTTATCGACCCCGCACAGCGCGCGGATCGACCCTGTGAGGTGTGCGGATCGACCCCGCACGACGTGTTGAGCGACCCTGTGAGGTGCGCGGATCGACCCCGCAAACCTCACAGGGTGACCCTGTAAAACGACCCGGAGCAGCCAGGCTGAGGTGGGGGACGAGGCTGGAAGACGCTGAAGATGAGCGGTTTTGAGCTGGCGGCGCAGGTGCGGCGGAAGGCGCTGAAGGCTGGAGGCAGCGTGCCGTTGGCAGGCTGGAAGCCTTCCCTGCGTGGATTGGGACACCCTCGCGAAGGCAGGGAGCTGTAGAGCATCCCCGGAGCTGGGACCTTGCGCTTCCGCCTTTGCGTGAGGGCCAGGATGGGGACGCTTTTTACCCTCAATCGTCACAGGTAGCGCAGCCGCCGCCGGCTGAGCTATGCGCTTCTGTTACTCCCCGGGCGGCACTCCCGCGCGGAGCCGCCTCCAAGCGGGCTGCTTCGTGGGCACCTCTCAATTCTTCGGCGCGTCGCTTCTCTTCGGCGGGGGCTCGGTGACGGCTTTGACGTCGTTGGCGGCCTGCTGCGCTCCGGGCACGCGGAAGATTTTCCCGGTGTAGGGGCACTTCACTTCCTGGCCGGGATTCAGGCCGGTGACATCGACGAGCTGATACTTGCCTGCGTAAGGGCTGTTCACGAGGCCGGGTCGGCCGGGGATCGGCGCGCCAAAGGGCAGCTCGGGCGCGACCGCCTTGGCTGTCTCCACGCCATCCGACCCGGACTTGGGGGGAGCTGGAGCGAGGGCGGAGGCCTTTGGCTTTTCGGGTGCCACGGGCGGGGCGCTCTTTGCCTTTGGCGCAGCGGCGATTTCGCTCGCGGCGGGTTTCTCGAGCTTCGAGGCTGGCGCGGGCTGCAACACGCGCGGCGCGGGTTTGGAAACAGGAGCATTGACGACCGGCCGTGGCGCAGGCTTCACGACCGGGGGCAGGGACGGCGCGGGACGCAGCGCTGGTTTTGGCACTGGAGCAGTCACGAGTGGACGCGGCGCGGGCTGCGTGACGGCAGAAACGGGGGGCGCGGGCCGTGGTGCGAGGGCGATGACGGGCGGGGCGGGTCTGCGGGCCGCAGGCGGGCCGCCGTCGAGGTAGCGATTCAAGACAAGCGGGCTGCCGGGCCGCCTCACATAGATGCCACCGGCCGCTGCCCTGCCGGGTGCTTTGGCGCTCGGGCTCACGGTGACAAATCTCGTGCCGGCCACGGCGGGAAGCCGCACATACGGAGGCACGGGCCGCCTGCCCAGCTCGACGCCGACATAGGGGATCAGGCCGTCGTGCCGGATCACCCGCCAAGCCTCACGCGGAGGCAGGGCGCATGAGGCCAGAGTGAACAATCCAAAGGCAAGGAGCGAGGCGCGGGCGGATCTTTTCATGAGCGGTGGCTTGTGTGAGTGGTGGATCGGGCGGACAAACCCGCCGGAGTGGTAATAGGAGCTGCCGCTATGATGGCCGAATGATGGATTCGCGATCAAGGATTCTTCACATCGGGCGGGACATTTTTTCCGGCCATTTCGGGTGGTTATCACGCCAAGTGTAAAAACCAGACGGCCGCCGCTCGGTGAATCGCTGGAAGTCAGTACAACTAAAACGAGTGCGATGCCGCGTTCACTGTGCGGCTGTCGCCTTGGAGCGCTTTCCGATGCAGAGCAGCGTCTTGTCACCGCGCACGAAGATTTGTCCGTCACTCAGGGCGGGTGAGGCGAAGATCTTTTCCCCGATGTCGGACTCCGCGAGCAGCTCGTAGGCTGCGCTAGGTTTCACCACGCGCAACGCGCCGAAGTCATTGAGGAAATAGACCCGGCCCTCCGCGCTGACGAGGGATGCATGATGCTCCCGCAGGCGCTCCTCCCAGCGGATCTCGCCGCTCTTCGCATCAAAGCAGTGAGCGACGCCGGAATCCGACACGATGAGAAAAAAATCTCCCGAGATGATGGGGGAGGGGACATACGAGACGCCTTTGTTTGTGCGCCACACGATGTGCGTCTCGGTCACGTTGCCATTTCCATCGGGCTTGATGGCCAGCAGATGGTGGTCTGGGAAGCCGCCGGTCATGTAGAGCAGGCCAGTCTTTTCGCTGTGAACGAGAGAGGCGACGTACTGCTCAGTGGGCCCATCGATGATCCAGATCAGTTTGCCGTCATCGGGATCGTAGCTGGCCACGCACTTCGTCCCGGAAAGCACCATCTGCATGCGGCCGGCCAGCTCGCGGATGATGGGCACGCAATAGCTGCGCGTCTTATTTGGCCGGTCGATGCGCCACAGCTCCCGGCCATCCGCGCGGCTCAGGGCGACGATGTAGCCATCGCCATCATGGTCGCAGTTCACGATCACCTTGTCCTTGAACACGATGGGGGATGAGCAAAAGCCGTGTTTGCTGCTGAAGAGCCCAGGCCGCACCTGCCACACGAGCTTCCCGGTGAAATCATGCGCGCTGACGACAGAAGTGCCCTTCGACACCTCGCTCTTTCCAGGCGGATGCTCCGCGTTTGCCGTGCGCGTCGCATCCGTCTCTGTCTGGTCGAGAAAGGCGGTGTAGATGCGCTCTCCATCCGTGGCCGGCGTGCTCGATGCGCGGCTGTTCAGCTTGTGGATGGACTCGAGCGGAGACTTCAGCACCACGGACTGCCACAGAATTTTGCCACTCGCCCGATCCAGACACAACAACACGCGCGCCTCATTCTCCGCCACACAGGCGACGGTGAAGACGCGGTCTCCCCACACGATGGGAGAGGCGTGGCCTTCGCCCGGCAGCTCCGTGCGCCAAGTTTCATTTCCCTCTAGCTTCAGCGGAAATCCAGCGTCCGCGCTCGTGCCATCTCCACGCGGCCCGCGCCACATGGGCCAGTTTTCAGCATGCAGAAGCGGAGCGGTGACCGAGGCGAGGGCGATGAAAAACAAAAAACGCATCCGGGCCAAACGTGTGCTCGCGCGGAATTCTATGTGAAAGTGGTGCACCGCGCTGAGTTGCACTCACGGCTGCAACCCAGCGGGTTGCACCACTTTTTGCAGCGCGGCGTGCTGATCACTCCGGCACTGCGGTGAACACATCCGGCACCGGCGCACGGTCACGCAGCCAGGCCAAGGCGTCCTCACGCGTGCAGAGCTTTCCCTCGAGCTGTAGATTCTGGATCGCGTTGAGCACGCCGCCGAGCGCGGGGCCGGAGTGCCAGCCGAGTTTGATCAAGTCGGCGCCCGTGAGCAGTCGCGGCGGAATGAGCGGCTCGCTGGCAAACTCGTGCTGCTTCTGCCGGACGAACTCATATGTGTCCAGCCGGCCCAAGGAGCCGAGGCAATCAACGCGGTGAAGCTGCATCTCATCCTCGAAACCGGGCCGTGCCATGAAGCGCTTCAGCGTCGCGGTGCGCATGTCCGGCACATTGATGAACGTCATGTGATTCGCCACGGACTCGACGACGGACTCGATGACCTGATTGGAAAACTTGAGCCTGCGCAGAATGGTGTCCGCCATCTCAGCGCCGCTTTTGTCGTGGCCGTTGAAGCGGATGCGGCCGTCGTCATCAACGGTCTGCGTCGCAGGTTTTGCGATGTCGTGAAGAAGCACGGAGAGGACCAGCGGCAGGGAGGCATCCGCAGGAAGCAGGCTGAGCATGAGCCGCGTGTGGATGAACACATCCCCCTCAGGATGAAACTGCGGCGGCTGCTCGCAGCCTTTCAGCACGAGAATCTCAGGCATGATCTCCGCCATGAGCCCGCTGGCCACCAGCAGGTCAAATCCGCGCAGCCGGTCCGGATGCGCGAGCGTCTTCGCCAGCTCATCGCGCACGCGCTCGGCGCTCACGCTGGCGATGTGCGGGGCCAGCCCGGAAATCGCGCGCCACGTCACAGGCTCGATCTCAAACCCGAGCACGGTGGCAAAACGCACGGCGCGCAGCAGCCGCAGATGATCCTCGCTGAAGCGCTGATGCGCATCGCCGATCGCGCGAATGATCCGCGCGTCGAGATCCGCGCGACCGCCGACGAAGTCGAGCACATCACCGCTGAGCGGATCGAGGAAAAGGCCGTTCACCGTGAAGTCGCGGCGTTGCGCGTCTTCCTCCGCGGTGGTGAAGGTGACGGCATCGGGCCGACGGCCGTCAGAGTAAGCGCCGTCTTTGCGGAAGGTGGCGACCTCGATGTTATGCATGTCCCGCCGCACGATGACCACGCCGAAATGCGCGCCGACGCTCATGGAGCCGGGAAACAGGCGCATCACCTCTTCAGGCCGCGCGCTCGTGGCCACATCGTGATCCTTCGGCTCGCGTCCGAGCAGCGAGTCACGCACGCAGCCGCCGGCGAGCAGCGCCTGATGCCCGGCGGCGACGAGCGTCTTGATGACTTGGGTGGCGGGCGAGTTCATTGCGGCGCGTTGATGTGGATGCCGACCTCGTGGCCGAACACGACCGGCGCGGGCGGACTCTGCGTGTAGGTATCCGCGTCATCGAAGTGCCACCACTCCGTGTCCAGAATGGTGAAGCCCGCGTCGCTCATGGCGTGCTGCAGCAGGCTCAAGTTCCGCCGCACCGTGCGGTCATCACCTTTGTATCGATACCACGCGCGCTCGCCGCCCTCGTCGTGATACGTCGGCATCCGTTGCTCCATGCCTTGGCGGTCGATCAACGTCACATCGACAGCCGTGCCCGAGCAGTGGCGCGACCACGCGGATTTCGGATCCAGAAACAAGCCCGTGTTCCCTTCCTTCTCCGCGAGGAGGACCTGCACCTCAGGCGGACGCCACGCATCCCAGATGCGCAGGCCGAGGCGCTTCTTGCGCAGCAAAGCCTGCGCCTTTCGCAGCTTCACCGCCGTGCTGGTCTTCAGCAGACACGGCATGTCGGAAGGATAGAGCGCGCGCCCGGCGATGTTTGCGCTCGTCGCGTAACGGAGATCGACCGCGATGTCGGGGATGAAGGCGCGCACGTCGGTGAGACCGCGCTCCGCAGCCAGCACAGCGGCGCGGCTCGGCACCCCTGCGGCGCGGAGTTCCACATCATTGCCCGCGCACGCGCCGAGGCATGGCAACACCGCGATCAGAAGCCATCGGGAGAACATCATCGCATGATTTTTCGCTTCCTTTCGTCCTCGTCGCAAGGCAAGTTTCCCGCTCCCATGCTGCGCTATCAACTTCTCAACACGATCCTGCACGCTCTCGTCTTCTTTCTCGGTGCGGGCATCGGTTCCTTCCTCAACGTGGTCATCTACCGTCTGCCTCGGAACATCTCGGTGAACAATCCGCGCCGCTCGTTTTGCCCGACGTGCCAGAAGCAGATCCCGTGGTGGCAGAACATCCCCGTGTTCAGCTGGCTGGCGCTACGCGGCAAGTGCTCGGCCTGCGGCACGGGCATCTCCCCGCGCTACATTTTGGTGGAGGTGCTGGTGGGCATCTTGTTTTACGTCACGTTTCTCACCTTCGGCGGCCCGTGGGAACTGACGCGCGAGTGGGGCCCGATGGTGCTCGCGCTTTGGTTTTTTCTCGCGCTGCTCGTCGCCGGCACGTTCATCGACATCGAGCATTTCATCCTGCCGCATGAGATCACCGTCGGCGGCATGGTCGCAGGCTGGCTCTTCGCCTTCTGGGCTCCGGGCATCGTGGGTGAGGAGACACACGGCCGCGGCATGATGCTCTCGTTTGCCAGCTCGATGCTCGGCCTCGGCCTGCTCTGGATGATCGTGGAGCTAGGCAAGCTGGCCTTCGGCCGCGTGAAGCATGAGTTTGCCACCCCGGAGAATTGGAGCGTGACCCAGCCAAACGACGACGAGCCGCCGGTGCTGACGCTTCAGGACGAAGCCTATCCGTGGGCCGATCTCTTCAGCCGCAAGACGGATCGCATCATCCTCACCTGCGACGAGGTCAAGGCAAACAACCGCGTCTGGAACAACGTGAAGTGTGAGATCCGGATGGAAACCCTCACCGTGCGTGGTGGCGGTGAAAACAAGAAGGACGAGGTGCTGCAGCTCGAGAGCGTGACGCTGCTCGAAGGAACCACCACCGAGGTCATCATCCCACGCGAGGCGATGGGCTTCGGCGATGTGCTCTTCATCGCCATGATCGGCTCCTTCTGCGGATGGAAAGGCGTGCTCTTCACCATCCTGGCCGCCTCCATCATCGGCACGCTCTTCGCGCTGATCCCGCGCCTGCTCGGCAAGTCCGAATGGAGCGCAAAGATTCCGTTTGGTCCCTACCTCGCCGGGGGCGCCGTCATCTGGGTCTTCTACGGCGTGCAGCTCACCGAATGGTACCTGAGCCGCACGGGATGGCGGGTGTGAGCGGCGAATGACCAATGCCCCTGTAGGGTTCGTGAGACGGGTAAAATAAAACTCCCCTCGTCATTCGTCATTCGTCATTCACAGCCTCCCCCCGTAGCCCCCGCAGCGATTCAGCCAGCCTGCGAGCCAACGAGACTCGCCACGCTCCTTGGGCGAGTTCTGCACGCGGCGGGTGAGCACGCGCTTTGCCGCCTGACCGAATGCCGCGGCGCCCCCGCCTGGCTTCATGTCGGCGAGCACTTGCAGCAGGCCCCATCCCTCACCTTTGTATCGCTCAGTCGGGCTGATGCCCTCGCCTTTGAAGTTCACGTAGTCGATCATCGCGTACGATCCTTCCGGCGTGGTGAGGAGGCTGTTGAAGTTTGATTCCACGAGCCTGAGCCTCTCACCCGGCGCCTGCGCCAGCATCTTCGGCAGCGCGTTTTGCAGGCGCAGGATGATGAACTCCGTCTGCTCGCGCACCGTGCTCGAGAGCAGCTTGCGCAGATCGCTCTGCATCGCGCCAGCGGAGTCGCGGACGAATGCATCGCGGCTGGCCCAAGGGCAGTCCGCCGTGCGCGGCAGCCATGCGGGCAGGGCGACGCGGCGGCTTTGCAGGTATTTCACCAGCGGCGGGAAGCTCTCCTCAAACGGCCCTTCCTTACCGGCCGGATACCAGATGAAATGGCCGATGCCCAGCGATGCAAAGGCCTCGCCCTTGTTCCAGCTCGTGAGGCCCGCGACGGTGCCGCCGCACTCGTTCGCCCAGATGCGCCGGCCGATGCGGGCCACCTCATCCGGCGTGAGCCTCAGGCCTTGCGCCACGACGCCGGCTGATGAACACAGGAAAAAAGCGAGGCAGCAAAGCGCGGTGGCGGGTGATTTCATGCCGCGCATTTTGCGGCGAACACGCCGGGTGGCAAGGGGTTCCCTCGCCGCAATTGGCCAGTGCGACATTTGACAGAACGACCCCGCGCGGGACGATTGCTCCCACTCATGAGCACCAAAAAATTCAATGTCGGAGTCATCGGATACGGCTGGGCCGCAGGCGCGCACATCGACGCGATCAACGCCACGGACAAGGCGCAGGTGACGGCCGTTTACTCATCACGCAAGCTCGACGACGCCGAGGTCAGCAAGAAGCACGGAACGAAGATCAAGACGTACACGGACCTCGATAAGATGCTGAAGGACAAGAGCATCCAAGTGGTGGACGTGACGAGCTATCCCAGCCAGCACAGCGCACAGGCCATCGCTGCGGCGAACGCGGGCAAGCATCTCATCTTGGAAAAGCCAATGGCGAACACCCTGAAGGAATGCCGCGACATCGTGGCCGCAGCGGAGAAGAACGGCGTGAAGGGCTGCGTGTGTTTTGAATGCCGCTTCTCGAATCAGTTCACCGTCACAAACTCCGTGATCAAAGAGGGGCTGCTTGGCGACCTGCACTATGCCGAGGTCGATTACTATCACGGCATCGGCCCGTGGTATGGGCAGTTCCGCTGGAACACTGGCAAGAAGGAAGGCGGCTCCGCGCTGCTCACAGCCGGATGCCACGCGCTCGACTCGCTGCTGATGTTCATGGGCACCCAGGTCGAGGCGGTGAGCAGCTTCTCAGGCAGATCCAAGAGCGCCATCTTCAAGCCTTATGAGTACGACACCACGAGCGTGACCATCATCCACTTCAAGGGCGGCAAGATCGGCAAATGCGCCGCAGTGGTCGATTGCCTGCAGCCGTACTATTTCCACACGCACCTCGTCGGCAGCCAGGGCAGCCTGCTCGATGACAAGTTTCACTCCATGAAGCTGCACACCGACAAGCATGCCTGGAGCAAGCTCTCCATGAAGATGCTCGACTCCGGCGACGTCAGCGATCATCCGTATCAATCACAGTTCCAGGCGTTCTTTGATGCGCTCGATGCCGGCAAGGACATGCCCCTCACCAGCCTCAAGGAATCGCTCAAGAGCTTCGAAGTCATCTTCGCCGCCGACAAGAGCGCGGAGGAAGGCGGCAGGCCGGTGAAGATCAGTGAGCTGAAGTGACTTCATGCCCTCCGCCCTCGCCATCTTCGCGCATCCTGACGACATCGAGTTCGTCGCCGCTGGAACTTTGCTGCTGCTCAAAGAGCGCGGGTGGGACATCCACTACATGAACCTGTGCAACGGGAACTGCGGCTCGGTGGAAATGGACGCGGAGACAACTGCGCGGAAACGACTGGATGAGGCGAAGGAGGCGGCGCGGATTCTCGGCGCGACGTTTCACGCGCCGATCTCGAATGACCTCGAGCTTGCCTACTCCACGCCGCTGCTGCGGAAGGTAGCGGCAGTGGTGCGTGAGTCCAGAGCCAGCATCGTGCTCACTCACGCGCCATCCGACTACATGGAGGATCACATGGAGACCTGCCGCCTCGCCGTCACGGCGGCGTTTGCCCACGGCGTTCCAAACTTCGCCACTGAACCGCCGCGCGGAGCTTACTTTCACGACGTGACGGTGTATCACGCGATGCCGCACGGCCTTTGCACGCCATTGCGGGTGCCGGTGAAAGCGGACTTCTTTGTGAACACGACCTCCGTGCATGAGACCAAGCGCAAATCCCTCGCGGCACATGAGAGTCAGAAAGACTGGCTCGATGTGAGCCAGGGCATGGATTCCTATCTCATCTCGATGGACGAGGCGTCGCGCGCCGTGGGAAAACTCAGCGGCCAGTTTGAATTTGCGGAGGGCTGGCGCCGGCACCTGCATCTGGGATTCAGCGCGGCGGAGATTGATCCGCTGAAGGATGCGCTGGGGGATTGCTGGCAGGGGAATTCAGCCAGCGGAGGGTAGTCATCACGGCTGCCAGCGGATCGAGGCCTACAGTAGATCTGAGGGAGCAAGGCTGGAAGCCTCGGTTCATTGTCAGACGCGGCGAAGAGGTCGCGCCGCCACGGCGCCTGTGCTCGGACGGGCGCGAGCGCGGTGACTCGCGCACCAGCACGACGCGCCGCGTGCAGCTCCAGTCTGCTGAGTTCGATGCTGGCTTCGGCGGCTTCCCAGCCGTCGCTCGCGCAGTTGCGGGCCCATCTGCACTTCTGACGATCAGCCTTCGGTGCGGGCTTACACCCGCGTGAGCTGTCGCCGGAGGGAGTAGTGGATGCAGGCGAGGATGGCGGAGAGGGAGAGGATGATGACGACTCCGTTGATCCACAGGGTGCTGAATTCGGTGCTGAAGTAGTTTTTGACGGTGCCGAAAAAGACGTTGGGACTGGTGCGACGGCGGTAGTCCTCGCGCTCCATCTCGGCTTTGGTGACGAGGTCGAGCACTTTGCGGTTCACGTAGATCTCCTCGGCGCTGGTGCCTTTGCGCTCGGCCTGGAGGGCAGCGAGCAGGGTTTGGTCGATGGTGCCGGCGACGACGGCCTCGCGGATCATCGTCAGATGCGCGGAGATCTCCTCGGGCTTCCGTGACTGGAGGCCGGAGATGATGGCGAGGGATTGCTTGGCGAGGTCGAGCTTGGCGCGCTGGAGGTCGGTGAGCTCGACGTCGCGCGGGAGATCGACGATCTGCTGGATCTGATCTTCGAGGAAGTCCTGGTTGCGGGTGAGGGGGTTCAGCTTGGCCTGTGAGATGAGCATGGCCTCATACGACCAGCGCAGGGGCATGAACTGGCAGACAAAGGGGACCTTAAGCTTGCTGGCGGAGTCGTCCGGCGTCTCGGCCGCGCTGGACCAGCGGCGGACGGAGTACACGAGGTCGAGGTTCTTGTTCATCTCCTCATATTTGATGAGGGCTCCGCCGAGGATGATCTGCGGGATGAGCATGAGCGGGATGGTGTTCAGGGCAGTGCGTGAGTCGGAGACCAGGCTGGAGACAAGCAGGCCGATGAAGACGCCCGTGAGGGAGGTAGCGAACATCCAGGTGAGGTGGATGAGGAACATCTCGCGGATCTCGAGCACCCAGTTGCCGACGAGGAGGTAAATGACGCACTGGATGAGGGCGAAGGCGCCGAGCGACATGACCTTCCCGCAGAGGTAGTAAAAGGTACGCAGGTTGTGGTTCCGTTCGCGGTTCAGCATGTGGCGGTCGCGGATGATCTCGTCGGCGCTGTTCGTGAGGCCGAGGAACATGGCCACGACGAGGCTCATGAACAGATAGGTGGGGATGTGGAAGGCGGAGGCGAAGGTGTAGTGCGTCTCCTCCGAATAGCGCAGCACGGTGGAGATGAGCACGGCGAGCAGCGGCGCCTCGAGCAGGGTGGTGAGGAGATTGGCGCGGTTCCGCAGCTTGCTGAGGAAGGCGCGCTTCACGAGGGTGCCGAACAGGATGCCCTCCTCGCGGATGGTGTGCTTCGGAGGCTGGGGCACTTTCCGCGAGGCGATGCTGCCGCTGTCCTTGCTGCCGTCGCCGGGCTTGCCGGAGGACGGCTCATCGGGGCCCTTGTCCATGGACTCGAGCACGATGTGGTTTTGATACCGGTCGCGCCAGAAGTTCGGCGGAAACCGGCGCGCGGCGACGAGGTGGCCGTCGCCGCTTTTCTCCTGGATGATGTCGCCGCTGATGTCGCGCAGGGGAGTCTCCATCACATCGAAGACAAAGTCCGGCGTGAGGGCGGTGGGCATGGTGGTGAGCTCGGCGCTCTGGCCGGTCTCCTCATTGTAGGCGCGCCAGAAGTACTCCAGCATCTGCTGCGGCGTGCCGAAGAAGACCATCTTGCCGCCTTTGTCGAGGAGCAGGGCCTTGTCGAACATCTGCAGCAAGCGCGAGCTGGGCTGGTGGATGGAGGCGAAGACGATCTTGTTCCGCGCGAGGGAGCGGATGATCTCGAGCACGTGCTCGGAGTCCTTCGAGGACAGGCCGGAGGTGGGCTCATCGAAAAGGTACACGTCCGAAATGCCGATCATGTCGAGGCCCGCGTTGAGGCGCTTGCGCTCGCCGCCGCTGAGGTGCTTCTGCTGCGGGGTGCCGGCCAGGCGTTTGCGCAGTTCGGAGAGGCCGAGTTCGGACAGCTTTGCATCGACGCGCTTCCGCCTGTCCTCCACGCGCAGATGCGGGCAGCGCACGGCGACGGAGAAGTCGAGATTTTCCTGCACGCGCAGGAGGGGATCGAAGGCATCCTCCTGCGGGATGTAGGCGATGTAGGAGGTGAGGCTGTGGAGGTGCGTGTAGAGCGGCAGGGTGTTCATCAACACATCACCCCCCCGCGGTTTGAGCTGCCCGGCGAGGACGCGGAGCAGCGTGCTTTTCCCGCAGCCGCTGGGGCCCATGACGCAAATCATCTCACCACGCCGCGCGGTGAAGCTGATGCCATCGAGCGCGGTGTCGCGCCCGTCGAAGCGGTGGGAGAGCTCCCGCACCTCGATCTGGCGCACAACGTTTCTTTCTTCCTCGATGATGCGATCGGAGAAATGGCAGCGGAGAAACTGCCCGTCGCTGAGCGTGATGGTATCGCCGTCATTGAGCGTGATCCGGTCGCGCACGGGCACGGTGCCGACGTGGATGACGCGGGGTGAGCGCAGCACCTCGAGCTCGCCGGTCTTCTGTGCATACTGGCACTCGATGCGCAGGAGGATCTCACCCTCGGTCTCCTGGGAAAGGAGGATGTCCCCCTCGTCGAGCAGGTCGGGATTGTTCGAGACGAGGTAGGTGTTCCGGCTGCCCTCGAGGCGGAACTGGCCGCCAAACTCGCGCGCGCGGCGGCGCAGATCGCGCAATGAAATCTCCACCTCGCCTTGGGCGATGATGCTGTCCTCAATGGATGCCTCCACGACGGTGCCCTCGCGCAGCTTCTGCCCGCCGACGGTGGCGTCGGTGTCGCGCAGCGCCTCGATGGAAACGCCGAGACCGAAGCTGATGCGCAGATTCGTCCCGCGGCCGCGCTGCTCGGTGATCTCCGCGTCGCCGCTGTCAGTCAGCGTGAGGTAAAGCTGCGTGCCGGTGACAGTCTTCTTCGCGTTGAAGTAAGAGATGAGGTCGTTGTAATCGAGCGTGACGTCCTCCAGCACCATGCGCTCACCTTGATAGAGACGCGAGAAATCACCCGGCGGCTGGCGGCGGCTGCGCACGAGGATGGGCACCGCGCCGGTGTTCTTCAGCAGCACGAGATTCTGGTAGCGGAAGGCGACGACGGAGCAGCTCCCCGAGAGGGAGCGCAGCAGCACATCGCAGGGCTTGGCCGAGGCGATGCGCAGCGTTTCCAAAGGCTGCGTTCCTTTTCCCATGAACTGCTCGTCCGGCGCGGGCTTGTCCCCGGCATTGAGCTGGTAAACAATGTCGATCGCCTGCGCGGCGATGCCGAGATTGGTCATGAAGAGATAAAACTCGACCATCTGCCGACGGTTCGACGTGGAGTGGGAGATGAGCAGGTAGAGCTGCACGCCGAGCAGGATTTTCTGCTCCATGCTGAGCGTCTTCGCCAGCTCCTTGGCGCGCGTCGTGAGATCCTGCTCCTTGCTCAACGCCTCCGCGTAAAGGCGCCGCAGCTCGGAGTAGATGGCCTCGGGGTAGTCGTAGCGGAGATAGCCCAGGCTGGAGTCGATTTCCTCCTCCTCCACCTCGCCATCGATCTTGCTGAACCCGGCGAACACCTCGATGAGCACAGGCAGCATCGTGTTGCGGGTGGTCTTGTTTTTGCCGGCGGGCATGACCTTGCCCATCAGGCGCTGCCGCCAAGTGAGCTTTGGCGGCACGACGATCACGCCGGAGAGCTTGCGCGTGCGGGCAGGGGACGGCGTCTGCGTGGGGGGATCGGGTTCCGTGGGATTCATCGAGAGACTGCGGCCGCAACGTTTCGGATGCGGGGCGGGAGTATGAATCCTGATCATTCAAACACAACTCTTCTCCCGTCTGCCGTGCCAAGAAGCTCGCGCGGGCGCGTCGGCGCGGCTCCGAGATTTGTTTGGCAATTCCAGCGATTGAGATGACTTTTTGCAAAACCTGACGCGTGATGTATTCTCGCCGCCCCCCTCAAGCGTAACACTCTCTACCCATGTCTGACGAACCCCCTGGCAACCGCGGCGAAGGCACCAACCGCCGCAATCAAGAACCCCAGACGAACTGGAAGGGCTTCCTGTTCATCGCGCTCGCCGCTCTGCTGGTGGGAGGTGCGGTGATGCAGAAGAGCGCGAACAAGCCAGAGGAAGAAAAAAGCTACGCCCAGTTCAAGGAACTGCTGCTAGAAGGGAGAATCGTCAACGATCCGATCACCTATCCGCTTCTGCTGGTGCGGCAGGCCTCAACTGGCAAGGAGTTCATCCGCGGCTATTACAAGAAGGGTCCCGGTGACGCCGCGAGCAGCGTCGTTCCCGCACCCGCAGATGCGGCTGAGCCACCGCTGAAGGCTGCGAAGCCGCTCTACATTGGCTTCTCGACACTTGTGAACCTCGATTTTGAGAAGGAACAACTTCACGCGCTGCTCAAGGGCGGAAAAACGGAGAGCGGCGTGGACCTCAAGCCGCTGAGCTACTCGCACACGGTGGAGAATGAAATGTGGAGTTCCCTGTTCGTGACGTTTCTGCCACTGCTCCTGATTCTCGGCCTGATTTATTTCCTCGTGCGCCAGCAGCTTCGCAGCGCTGGCCGTGGTGCGATGAGCTTTGGCAAGAGCCGCGCGCGCCTGCTTTCACAGGACCGGAACAAGATCACGTTCAAGGACGTGGCCGGCGTCGAGGAGGCGAAGGAGGAGGTGCAGGAACTGGTCGAGTTTCTCAAGGACCCAAAGAAGTTCCAGCGCCTCGGCGGCAAGATCCCAAAGGGCGTGCTCATGGTCGGCTCCCCCGGCACGGGCAAGACATTGCTCGCCAAGGCCATCGCCGGCGAGGCGGACGTCCCTTTCTTCAGCATCAGCGGCTCGGACTTCGTGGAGATGTTTGTCGGCGTGGGCGCGTCGCGTGTGCGCGACATGTTTGAGCAGGGCAAGAAAAACGCGCCGTGCCTCATCTTCATCGATGAGATCGACGCCGTGGGCCGCCATCGCGGTCACGGGCTAGGTGGCGGGCATGATGAGCGTGAGCAGACCCTCAACGCATTGCTCGTGGAGATGGACGGCTTCGACACCCAGGAAGGCATCATCATCATCGCGGCCACGAACCGGCCTGACGTGCTTGACCCTGCGCTGCTGCGGCCGGGTCGCTTTGACCGTCAGGTCACTGTTTCGCTGCCTGATGTGAAGGGCCGCGAGGAAATCCTCCGCGTGCACTCGAAAAAGGTGAAGCTCGCCGAAGACGCCGACCTCTCGAAGATCGCGCGCGGCACGCCCGGCTTCTCCGGCGCTGAACTGGCCAACCTCATCAATGAAGCCGCGCTGCTCGCCGCGCGTCGTGACCTGAAATCCATCGGCACGCCGGAACTCGAGGAAGCGCGTGACAAAGTCCGCTGGGGCCGTGAACGCCGCAGCCTTGCGCTCAGCGAGAAGGAGAAGGAAAACACCGCCTACCACGAGGCCGGGCACGCCATCCTCATCGAGATGCTCGAGCACACTGAGCCGCTGCACAAGGTGACCATCATCCAGCGCGGCCCGTCACTCGGCTCCACCATGTGGCTGCCCGCCGAAGACAAGTTCACCCTCCGCCGCAACGAGATCCTCGATGACATCGTCGTCACCATGGGCGGTCGCGTCGCTGAAGAAATCAAGTTTGGCGACGTGACGAACGGCGCCATGGGCGACATCCGCCAGGCCACGACCCTCGCACGGAAAATGGTCTGCGCCTGGGGCATGAGCGACAAGATGGGCATGGTCGAATACGGCGAGGACGAAGGCACCGTGTTCCTCGCGCGCGATCTTGGCCGGTCACGCAACTACTCCGAAGCCACCGCCGAGCACATCGACGAAGAAGTGAAGCGCCTCATCGATGAAGCCTACGCCAAGGCCACCAGCGTGCTCACGCAGTACCGTGCGCAGCTCGACGCCATCGCTGCGGCGCTGCTGGAGTATGAGACGCTCGATGGCGTGCAGATCAAAGAGATCATGGAGCACGGCCGCCTGCTCAATCCTCCCGCACCACGGGCCAAGCCACCCGCTCCGCCGCCGATCCCAAAAGCGGCAACCGCCCGGCCGGTGCAGAGCGAGGAGGATGATGACGGCGGACTCGCCCCCGGCCTCGCCGGCGCAACGGCTTGATTGGAAAGTGGTTTGGCCTTGAGTCGGGAGAGCAGGTTCTCCGCTTCGTCTCGACTCAAGTCGAACCCACGTTTTCTGTGCTCCATCGCCCTCACAGGTAAAGTCAGAGCAGCGGTACGCTGCGTTTGTCGATTCTCCTGCGGTACGGGGCTGCGGCGTGTGATGGAGCCGCGCTTGCAGGTCATCGGGTTCGCCTTCAAGGAAAACGCGCAGATGCCTGCATCACGCTGCGTCTCTACGGCTTCGTGATCTCGACATTGTAAAACTTTGCGCCGCCCGTGGCGCTTGTGTCAGTCACCGTGCGCTCGGCACCGTTGTTGGTGGTGACGCCGCCAGTGAGATTGGACCACACGGCGGCGACGCCGAGGGTGGGGCTGGTTTTCACGGTGTAGGTGCGGCCTGCGAGACGGGGGCTGAAGATAAGGTTCTTCTGCGCGGGAAAACCGGGGACGGAGTCGATGCGGAAATTGAAAACGGAGAGCGCGTCGGTGGGCACGAGGCCGGCGGTGAACTCGAAGAAATTGGTGTGCCCGTCGTAATCGGGATCGAGCAGCGGAGCGGCGTTCGGATTGTTCAGGCCGAAGTATTGCACCTGCCAGTCATCGCCGAGGCCGTCGGCTGCGTAGGTGCCGAAGTTGTCGGCGATGGTTTCGATGACGGTGAGGCCGACCGTGCCAGTGTTTCCGGCAAATGATCCTTGCGCGATGGCAGCGGTGTTTTGGTAAACTGTAGCTGCGGTCGCAAGACCGTTGGCATTGATGCTGGTGAGCGGGCCGCTCTGAATGCTCCAGGTGATGGAGTTCGGAGCGAGCGCGATAGTGGTGAGATCATCGAGCAATTGCGTGGCGCTGAGCTGTCGCGTCGCGCCTTCATTCACGGTCGTGGGCGCGGCGGCGATTTGGAGTGCGGTGACTTCGTAGAGCTGGGCGATGTAGCCTTGCTTCGCAGTTTCAGCGGGCGCGGCGACGGTGGAGATGCCAGTGATGCCGCCGAGGCTGGCGTCATTCGTGTAGCTGGCGCTGGTGGTGCGTTTGCCTGCGGCATCGGCGATGTCGGTGGCGATGCTGTAGTTTGGCGATGTGCGCGGGGCGGCAGACGCAGGGAGGAGGAACCACGGAATGCATGGAATGATGAGAAGCAGTGATCGAGCGTTCATTGTTTTGATTCGGTGGAGGATTGCGCCAGCCATTCTTCATAGCTGCGCTTGGGTGTGGAGAGTGCGGAGACGGTGATGGCGGTGGCGCTCTTTGCCTTGACTTGGAAGAGGAGAAAGCCGCCGGGTGTCTCGATCACGGCGCTTACATCGCCGGGCTTTTGCAATTGCGCGCGCAGCACGGTTTGCAGTTCGGGGTCGAGGTCTGCGAAGTAGTGTCTCTCTTCGCCTGGCGCGGTGCGCTCGGGCGAAGGGAGCGTCTGTGCGATCTGAACGTTGGCCGCATTGGTGTATGCGTTGCTGGAAGCGGTTGAGGGCTGAGCGTCGTGCGTTGGGGGAGGCACCGAATCCGACGGATCGCGCACGGGCCGCGGGGCGAGTTGCCACGTCACTTCGCGCATCTCATTGACGGAAATTTTCGCCAACAGGCTGGCGCGTGCCCGCTCGGCTGCGCTGCGCTGCGAGGCGTGCAGTGGGTCGTCGTTGTCAAAGCGACGGCGCAGTTCGCGCTCGACCACGAGGGGGTGGGCCATCGCGGCGATGAAGCGCGCGGTGTCATCGCCGAGCGCATGGCGGATCTCCGCCAGCACTTCTGGCGCGCGGGTCGTGGAGTTGATGCGCTGCACTTCGGCTGCGACCATCGCGGGCGTGATGCCCACACCATACACTTTCTTGAGCACAGCTTCCTTGTGCTGATCCTGACGAACGAGCTGCTCGAGCAGCGCGCGCGGCATCGCCTCCTCGAAAGTCTGTTTCGTGCCTAGACGATGCGCGTGATAGACACGCTCGACCGCGGCGCGATCGGTGCAAAGCCTGCCGAACTCTCCCTCACTGCCCCCTGCGAGCGAGGAGTAAGGCAGGCCGACTGCAATCAACAATGTGAGGCTGGCTCTCATCTGGGGTGGAGTGACGAATGGCTCTCGTGCTTTTGACTCAAGGGCGCATGTAGAGATACAAGACGCGGCCTGGGGTGTAGCTGAGTGTGTCGTTGAAGTAGCTGGTGCCGTCATATCCGCCCCACACGATCATCTCGCTGCCCGTCCACACTGCCGTGTGATTCTGACGGGCGGCGGGCGCACCGGTGGCGGTCACCGCTGTCCAGGTGTTGGCGGTCGGATTGTAGCGCCCGCCGTCGCCCAATGAAATGCCGCTGGATTGCCCACCCCAGACAATCATCTCGGTGCCGGTCCACACTGCTGTGGCAAGCGTGCGGAAGCTGGGGGCGCCGGTGGTGGTCACCGCAGTCCAAGTGTTGGCCGTTGGATTGTAGCGACCGCCTGGATTGGTTCCAAAGACAATCATTTCAGTCCCGGTCCACACGGCGGTGGGCTGCTGCATGCCGGATGGGGCACCCACTGTGCTCGTGGCGGACCAGGTGTTCGCCGTCGGATTGTAGCGCGAGCCGTCGCCTAAAACGGTGCCATCGGTACCGCCCCACACGAGCATCTGGCTGCCGCTCCACACTGCGGTGTGATAGGCGCGCATGGTGGGCGCGCTGGTGTTCGTCACGGCTGTCCAAGTGTCACTCGTCGGATTGTAGCGCGAGCCATCGTTGAAATAAACGGGACCCGATACCAGCCCACCCCACACGATCATCTCGCTGCCGGTCCACACCGCAGTGTGAGTGTAGCGCGCTGCGGGGGCGCCTGTGCCCGTCACTGTCGCCCAGGTATTGGCTGCCGGATTGTAGCGCCCGCCGTCGCCCACCGCGCCGCCGCTGAATCCGCCCCAGACGATCATCTCACTGCCCGTCCACACGGCGGTGTGCTGGTTGCGCGTGGCGGGAGCGCCGGTGGTGCTCACGGCCGTCCAGCTATTGGCTGTGGGATTGTAGCGACCGCCGTCATTGTAAGAAACGAATCCCGCGCCGGTCCCGCCCCACACGATCATCTCGCTGCCGGTCCACACGGCGGTGTGTAGGTGGCGCTGAGCGGGCGCGACGGTCGCTGCTGCGGTGGACCAACTGTTGCCGGCGGGAAAATAGCGTCCGACATCGCCGAAATAGGTGCTGCCATTGTATCCGCCCCAGACGATCATCTCGCTGCCCGACCACACGGCTGTGTGATACTGGCGCGCGGATGGTGCGCTCGTCGTCGTCACGGCGGACCAACTGTTGCCCACCGGATCGTAGCGCCCGCCATCGTTGAGATAGACGCCGGCAAACTGGAATCCGCCCCAGACGATCATTTCGCTGCCCGTCCACACCGCTGTTTGCTGGTAGCGTGCGAGGGGCGCGGCGGTGGTTGTCATCACCGTCCAACTGTTGGTCACTGGATTATATCGGCGGCCATCGTTCAAGTTTGTCCCGCCGAGTCCGCCCCAGACGATCATTTCGCCACCCGTCCACACCGCCGTGTGCTGCCGGCGCAGTGAGGGCGCGCCGGTGTTCGTCACTGCAGTCCAACTGTTGCTCGCAGGGTTGTAGCGCCCGCCGTCATTCATGGGGGTCGTCGCGTCGCTTCCGCCCCAGACGATCATCTCGCTGCCCGTCCACACCGCGGTGTGTTGATGGCGTCCGTTGGCAGGAGTGGCCGCGACTAATGCCCAGGTGTTCGACACTGGATTGTAGCGTCGGCCGTCATTGAACCAACTGGCGCCATTGGATCCGCCCCAGACGATCATTTCAGTGCCCGTCCAAACC
>JANOBO010000332.1:0-2633 GCA_031411695.1 Verrucomicrobiaceae bacterium | reverse complement strand
GGCAGCACGGCGGCGATGCGCACCGCCTGCGCCAGCGGGATCAGAAAAATGCACGCGGCAATCAGCGCCACGATGGACACCAGCGGCTGACGGCGCAGGCACACGATGGACAGTGCCAATGGCAGCAGCGCAAAGCGGTGGCCATATTCCGTGACCGCCACCGTCATCCGCCACAGCGGAAGCGAATAAAATGTGATCACCACCGGCAGCGCCGCGATGAGGCAGGCCACGGCGATCAAGGCGCGCAACCAGGCGATGGGGGTGCGCCCCCGCATCATGGGCCGATGAAGACAATGGGTCCCTCATTCTGCGGCACGCCGCCTTTGCGCTCCACGCTCAGCGCAAACTTAGCGGCCGAGCTCACCGCATCCACCGGCTTGAAATCGATCCGCGCGAAGCCCTTCTCATCCACGCGCACGATGCCGGCATCGACAGGCGCTTTCTTCGCAGGATCGACGACCCAGAGCTGATAATCCTTCGCGGGATCCAGTGGCGGCATCTTCTCCAGCTTCAGCACGCCCTGATGTTTCTCGCTGTCCCACACGACGACCGCCACGCCCTGCTTGTAGGCTTCGACCGAGCTTTGCAGCGTCGCGATCTCCATGCGTGCCATCGCATCGCGCTGCCGCAGTGCCTCCACCTCACCGGTCAGCCGCGCCATCATGGCCTTCGATTGCTCCTCTCGATTCCGCAAAGTCTGCATCTCGCCGCTGAGCTGTGCCACTTGAGATGCGGAACGGTTTTTCTCCGCGGTCAGTGACTCGATCTGCTGCTCGCTCGTGAAAAGAGCAGCGCGCGCCGCAGACTCTGTCTCCGACAGTTCCCGCACGCGCGATGAAAGCTCCGCGCGCTCCAGCCACAGCCAGCAAGCGCCAACAGCGAGCGCCGCCGCGACGCCCCAGCCCGCAGCCGACCAACTTGCGCGCGGCGCTGCACGCGCCGCACCCGCTTTCGATTGCTGCGATGAGTCCCTCACTGCGGCGATCACGCGCGTCTTCGTTTCCGCACTGGGAGGCGACGGCCCGATGGCGAAGGCTAGCTGTGCCGCCGTGTCCTGAAGCGCGGACACCGCATCGCGCAGCTCCGCATCGCGCGCCATGTCCTCCGTCAAGGCGCGCGCATCGTCCTCTTGCAGAAGGCCCAGCGCGAAGAGCGCGGCCTGCTCGTGCTGCGCCTCATTCATGCCGCACCTCCCTTCAGCACATCGCGCAGCCGCAGCAGTCCGCGCCGGATGTTTGTCTTCACCGTGCCGAGCGGCAGGCCCAGAGTTTCCGCGATGATCAGATGCGTCTCTCCTTTGAAAAACGCACGCTCGATCAGACGGCGCTGTTCGTCCGGCAGCGACAGCAGCGCCTGGCGCACGAGCGCCGCGCGGTCGCGGTCTGCCGCCGCGTGGTCCGCACCCGGCTCCGCCGCATAGGTCATCAGCGGCAGCTCCTTGGCCGCCTCATCCGCCAGCCGCGATCTCCTCCCGCGTGTGCGCAGCCGGTCGATGGCCTTGTTGCGGAAGATCATCACCGCCCAGGTGAAGGCCTTGCTCTTCGCCGCATCGAATGACGCCGCCTTTTGCCACAGATAGACAAAGCCCTCCTGCAGCACGTCTTCGGCGTCCTTCTCATCGTCCAGCATCTGCCGCATCAGGCCGAAGAGCGGTCCCGAAAAGCGGTCGTAAAGCTGGGAGAACGCCCGCTCATCGCCCGCACCCACCCTTTGCAGGATGGATTCATCGGCTTCTCGTGCCACTTCGAGATCGGGACTCATGAATGGAATAGCAGGGGCGCGTTTGAGGGGACTCGACCCTGGCCAGAACAGGAGCGCGAATGCCCAGGGAACTACGCCCGGCGAGGTTGGCAGGGTCGTTGCAGACACGCAAGTTTTTGCGCGCCGCGCACCCTCCTGGATTCACTTTCCGCGCGCTTTACCTTTGTTTTTGATTCGCTACCTTCCGCGCCCCTTCCCCGACCATGTCCGCCATCCCCACCGCAGCCCAGATCCGGCAAACTTTCCTCGACTTCTTCCGCGAGAAAAAGCATACCATCGTGCCGAGCGACAACGTCGGCTACACCAGCCGCGACGGCGCACGCATCTTCACGAATGCGGGCATGAACCAGTTCGTGCCCATTTTTCTCGGCGAGCGCAGCGCAGACGTGGACACCTGGCCCGGCGTCCTCGCCAAAGGCCTGCCCACACGTGCCGCCGACACGCAGAAGTGCATCCGCGCTGGCGGCAAGCACAACGACCTCGAAGACGTGGGCCTCGACACCTACCACCACACCTTTTTCGAGATGCTCGGGAACTGGAGCTTCGGCGACTACTTCAAAAAGGAAGCCATCGCGTGGAGCTGGGAGCTGATCGTCGAGCGCTTCAAGTTCCCGCCGAGCCGCGTGTATGCGACGATTTATCAGCCCGACAAATCGAAGGGCGATCCCGCCAATCGCGACGAGGAAAGCTGGAATCTTTGGGCCGAGAAGTTTCGCGGTGTCGGCCTCGATCCCGACATCCACATCGTCAACGGCAACAAAAAGGACAACTTCTGGATGATGGGCGACACCGGCCCTTGCGGACCTTGCACGGAAATCCACATCGACCTCACGCCCGGCCCGGTAAAAACGAGCGTCGAGCGCCAGCGCGAA
>JANOBO010000331.1:0-28127 GCA_031411695.1 Verrucomicrobiaceae bacterium | reverse complement strand
CTTTTCTCGGCACTTGGTTTATCCGATTCAACGTCACCAAGCCGCCCTTCAACGACCCGCGCGTGCGGCACGCGCTCAGCCTCGCCATCGACAAGAAACGCATCGTCGAAAAGATCACCAATCTCGGCGAGCATCCCGCATACGCGCTCGTTCCGCCCGGTGCCGGTGCCGACTACCAGCCGCCAAAAGGCGATGGCTTTGATCCGCCGAAAGCGCGCGAGCTTCTCGCTGCCGCTGGTTTTCCCGACGGAAAAGGTTTCCCGCTCATTGAATACCTCCACATCCCGCCGCTCGTGGAGCGCAACATCGCCGTCGAGCTGCAAGCCATGTGGCAGCAAAATCTCGGCATCAAGGTCAGCCTCGCCAAGCAGGAGCAGAAGATCTGGCTCGCCTCGATGCGCGAGCTTGGATACCAGTTCACGCGCTCGAGCTGGGTCGGTGATTACAACGACCCGAACACTTTTCTTGAGATGTTCACCAGCGGCAGCGGCAACAACCGCACCGGCTGGAAGAGCGCCCAATACGACAAGCTCATCGCCGACGCCGCGAGCGAGCCCGACGTGCAAAAGCGCAACGCCATTTTCCAGCAAGCCGAGAAGCTCCTCATCGTCGATGAAGCCGTCATCCTGCCTGTCTATTACTACGTCGGCGTCCAGTTCTTCAACAAGGACAAGCTCGGCGGCGTGCAGGCAAACCTGATCGACGATCATCCGTTCAGGTGCATGTATTGGAAGTGAGGTTGACGGGCAAGTGTGTGCCTGATTGCCGTCCGGCGGACTGGATCTGGGAATCCATGGCAACCCGCGGCAAAGCAGCAGCTTGCCGAAAGGAGGGGACTCCCATAGATTGCCCCATGAAACGCAAGGTTCGGGATTTCAATGTGATCATCGAGCGCGACGAAGATGGCTGGCTTGTGGCGAGCGTACCTCAACTTCGTGGCTGCCACACGCAGGCGAAGACGCTCGACAAGCTGATGCAGCGGGTCCGCGAGGCCATTGAAGTATGTCTTGAAGTCGAGCAGCAGAAGCCTGACACCTGCGAGTTCGTTGGAGTGCAGCGCATTGCCGTCTGATCCATGCCGCGTCGTCCCAGGCTTACAGGCAAGCAGTTGATCGGTGTCCTCGCCCATCATGGGTTCGTGACGATTCGAGTTCGAGGCAGTCACCATGTGATGAAGCATCTGGACGGCAGACAAACGGTCGTGCCGGTTCACGCGGGAGAGGTGATCGGCCCCGGACTCTTGAGAAAGATCATGAACCAAGCCGAGCTGTCGGACGAAGATTTGCAATGACCCTTTGAGTATGCCTGCCTCCCGCAAAACCCCCGAACAACTCCGCAGCTACCGTTGGTTTGGCCGCGATGAACTGCGCTCCTTTGGACATCGATCGCGCGCGAAGCAGGCGGGGTTTGATGCGCCGGACTATGTCGGAAAGCCGGTGATCGGCATCTTCAACACGTGGTCGGACCTGAATTCGTGTCACATGCATCTCAAGCTCACTGCGGATGCGGCGAAGCGCGGCATTTTGCAGGCCGGCGGCTGGCCGATGGAGGTGCCGGTGATGTCGGTTGGTGAGATGTTCACGAAACCGACGAGCATGCTCTACCGGAACTTTCTCGCGATGGAGACGGAGGAGATGCTGCGCTCGAATCCCATCGACGGCGCGATCCTTCTCGGCGGCTGCGACAAATCCACGCCGGGGCTGCTCATGGGCGCGTTCACGATGAACATCCCGGTCATCTACATGCCGTGCGGCCCCATGATGAAGGGAAACTGGCATGGCGAAACTCTCGGCAGCGGATCGGACGTGTGGAAATATTGGGACGAGAAACGCGCGGGAAATTTGTCCTGGGAATCCTGGTGCGAGATCGAGGACGGCATCGCGCGCAGTCCGGGCCACTGCATGACGATGGGCACGGCCTCGACGATGACGGCGCTTGCAGAAGTGCTCGGCTTTTGCATGCCGGGCTCGTCGTCGATCCCGGCGGTTGATTCGGCCCACACGCGCATCGCGGCGGCGGCGGGAAGGCAAATTGTTGAGAATGTGTGGGTCGATCTCAAACCGAGCGACATCGTCACCGACAAATCTTTTGATAACGCCATCGCCGTGGACATGGCACTCGGCGGATCCACCAACGCCATCGTGCATCTCGTCGCAATGGCCGGTCGCGCGGGCATCAAGCTGCCTCTTGAGCGCTTCGATGAAATTTCCCAGCGCACGCCGCTGCTTGCGAACCTGCGGCCCGCCGGAAAATACTTGATGGAGGATTTTTATCTCGCCGGTGGACTTCGCGCGATGTTGAACGGAATGCAAAGTCTGCTGCACACCGACGCGCTCACGATCACCGGAAAGACGCTCGGCGAGAATGTCGCCGATGCGGAGATTTATAACGAAGACGTGATCCGCACTCCTGACCGTGCGCTCGCGCCTGACGGCGGCACGGCGATTCTGCGCGGCAACCTCGCGCCCGACGGCGCTGTGATCAAACACGCGGCGGCGACGAAGGAACTGCTCCAGCACACCGGCCCCGCCCTCGTGTTTGACAACTACGCCGATCTCAAAGCGCGCATCGACGATCCTGATCTCGCCGTGACAAAAGACACCGTGCTCATTCTCCGCAACGCCGGCCCTGTCGGCGCGCCGGGAATGCCGGAGTGGGGCCAGCTACCGATCCCGAAGAAGCTGCTCAAGGAAGGCGTGCGCGACATGGTGCGGCTTTCGGACTGTCGCATGAGCGGCACGAGCTATGGAGCGTGTGCGCTGCACATCGCGCCTGAGTCGGCGGTGGGTGGCCCGCTCGCGCTGGTGAGGACAGGCGACTTGATCGAGCTGGATGTGCCTGCGCGGAAGCTCACCCTCAAAGTCTCCGACGAAGAGCTGGCGAGGCGCAAAGCCGCGTGGAAGCCCGCGCCGCCCCGCTATCATCGTGGGTATGTGAAGCTGCACGTCGAGCACGTCACGCAGGCGAACGAAGGCGCGGATTTGGATTTTCTTCAGCACGGGCCGGCAGTGCCGGAGCCGGATATTTTTTGAAATGGCGCAAATTTGCCAAAGTGGGCGCGACCCGCTGGGTTGCGGTTTGTGGGCCCGGCTGCAAGCCAGCGGCTTGCACCACTTTTAGTGGCGCGACCCATCGGGTTGCGATTTAATGGCCGGCCGCGAGCCAACGGCTTGCACCCTTTTTCTCCAAATGAAGACCACGCCCCTCACTCCTGCCGATCTCCGCAGCTCCGTCGTTGCCGTGCCGCCGCTTTGCCGGAAGGCAGACCTCACGCTGGCGGATGACGAAAACACCAAACTGATCCGTCATCTCGAGGCGGGCGGTGTCACGACCTTGCTCTACGGCGGAAATGCAAATCTCTACAACATCGCTGTGTCGGAGTATGCGGCGCTGCTGGAGTATCTCGCGGGGGCTGCGGCGGAAAACACGATCATCGTTCCGTCTGTCGGTCCGTTTTATGGCAACATCATCGACCAGGCGGACATCTTGCAGCAATTCAAGTTTCCGACGGCGATGATCCTTCCGACGCTGTTTCCCGCGAAGCCTGCCGGCGTGCAGATCGCGGTGCGGCACTTCGTCGAGCGCTCGGGGATTCCCGCCGTGCTTTACATGAAGGACGAAGCATACATCACGCCCGAGGCGGCGGCGGAGCTGGTCAATGACGGTCTCATCTCGTGGATCAAGTATGCCGTGGTGCGTGAGGACACGACGAAGGATCCGTTCCTCTTGAAGCTCACGCAGCTCGTGAATCCCGAGATCATCGTCAGCGGCATCGGCGAGCAGCCTGCGATCATTCATCTGCGCGACTTCGGCGTGAACGGATTCACCTCTGGCTGCGTGTGCGTGGCACCAGCGAGATCGACACGGATGATGCGCGCGATCCATGCGAAGGATTACGCGTTGGCCGAGACGATCCGCGAGGAGTTCTGCGCACTGGAAGACCTCCGCAACGCACACGGGCCGATCCCGGTGCTGCATCACGCCGTGGAACTCAGCGGCGTGGCGAAAACGGGGCCGTTTCTGCCGCTCCTTGCTCCTCTCAGTGATGCTTTGCTGCCACCGATTGAAAAGGCGGCGAAGGAATTGCTGGCGCGAAACTCAATGAGCTAGCTTAGCCGCGCGCAGGATGCCGGCGGCCTTGTGCAGCGTCTCCTCGTATTCGCGCTCCGGCACGGAGTCGGCCACGATGCCGGCGCCGACGTGAAATGCCATTTGACCACCGGTCTGCACGGCTGTGCGGATGGCGATGTTGAACTGGCTCTCGTCGTTGAATCCGAGGTTTCCGATCGCGCCGGTGTAAATGCCGCGAGGGTGGCGCTCCAGCTCGTGGATGATCTCCAGCGCACGTTTCTTCGGCGCGCCGCTGATCGAACCACCTGGAAAACAAGCGCGCAACGCGGCGACGTGATCGACATCTGATCGCAGCATTCCGGTGACGGTGGAGACGAGGTGATGCACCTGCGCGAAGCTCTCGATCTTCCACAGCTCAGGCACCGCGATGCTGCCGTAGTCGCAGACGATGCCGAGGTCATTCCGCTCGAGGTCGGTGATCATGAGCAGCTCGGCGCGTTCCTTTTCGGAGCGCAGCAGCTCATCCATCGTCCGTGAGTCCAAGTCCGTGTCCGCCGGGAAACGCGGCCGCGTGCCCTTGATAGGACGCGTGAGAATTTCGCGCCCGCTGATCTGAAGGAAGCACTCCGGCGAGGCGGAACAGACGCGCGTGCCGTTTAGATCCACGAAAGCGCTGAACGGCGCGGGCGACACGTCACGCAACCGTTGATAAAAGCCCATCGCATCGGCTCCAGCCGGCCACGGTGCGGACCACGGGCAGGAGAGATTCACCTGATAAATGTCGCCGGCCGCGATGTAGTCGCGCGCCCGCGAGACGGCGGCGACGAACTCGGACTTGCGCAGCCACGGAGAAAAATCCAGCGCCGGGCAACGCGGCCGTGACGGCGCGGCCAGCTTTTTTGCGAGCCCACCGAAATCGTACCACGTGCGGGAATGGTGATGATAGATGAGGCAGTGTGGGTAAACGCCCAGAACAAACTGTCCGTCGAAACCGATCCACCCAAACAAGCCGCCCGCAGGCATCCGCGCCCCGCCGTTCCGGGACGACTTGCGCCGCTCGAGCGCTGCGCGGATTTTCTGCGCGTCTGCGGCAAGCTCGCCGGTGAGGATCTCCGTGGGCGCGGCGGTGAGGATGGAGATGGCGTTCGGGTCTGGAATGGCGCTGTCCAGCCACACGAGGCCACCGAGCGGAGCCAGCCGCGCGGCCACTTCAGAGGGCGGCAGCGGCAGCGCCACTTGTTCAAAATCAGCGGTCTGGCCCGGGGGCCCGGCGGCTGGTTCGCAGCAATTCCCGTGAAGCATTGACACTATCGAGGCGGGACCGTACCATAGGCGGCCCTGACATCAATGGCGGCCGCAAATCCCATCCTCACACCAGATCGTGGCAAGGCCCACTCCGTGGCGCTGGGTGTGTTGTGTGTTCTGGCTGTGGTGCAGGTCGGCGCCATGGCGCGCGCTGTCTGGCTTGCAAAATCAAGGCAAGCTCCGGCCGCGATGGCAAAGCCCGCAGGCCAGCAGGTTTCTGCGCCCGGCGCGCCGCTGGTGCCTTCGGGCGCGCTTGCCTCCCGCTTGATGCCGCCGCCTGCGGTTCCGGGTGCGCCGCCAGTGTCGGCGCGCGTGTCGCCGCCGATCACCGCGTCGCCGCCGGTGCCGCAGAAGATCGCGACAACCCCCGAGCTGCAGAAATTGATCGACCTCGCGCAGCAGCTGCGCCCTTTGGGTGATCTGAAGGGCGCGCTGGATGTATTGCGCCGCGCCGACACGCTGTCACCCGATCATCCTGCGGTGCTGGTGGAGATGGCGCGCACGTTTGACGACCTCGGGCTGAAGGACAAAGCTGCGGCCGCGTGGAGAAAAGCTGCGGCGATGGGCGCTCCAGATGCATATCAAACGGCCGCGAGTCACCCGCGGGACACAGCGGGGGCAATTCCTGCCAGCGGCTCGGCGGTCCCGCCTGCCACCGGCCTGATCACGCCAGAGAGCGATGTGGGCGATCCGTCGAAGGTCCTCGCCATCGGCACCTGTGAGTTGCTCCGCGACAGGGCGGTGATGCGGGGAGAAAAGGTCACGCTGCGCCTGCCGATCCGCTCGCGGCCAGGGGTGGTGATCGATCCGAACGGCATCGACATCGATGTGTTCTTCTTTGATCTCGTGAATGGAGAAAAGGTGGAGCAGACCAAAGCCGATGTGCCTGTGAACATCTGGGTCGATGCGCCTGTGGACTGGAAGGACAGACAGGAGCGCCTCGATGTGGTGTACTCGATGCCCGAGATGACGGCGGATCTGATCCGCAGCGTGGGCCAGCGGAAGTTTCATGGCTACATCGTGAAGCTGTATTACCAGCACAAGCTTCAGGACACCATCCTGGAACCGGAATCATTGCGGAACTTCGGAGCCGGTGCCTCGCCAACGCCAGCGGGTAATCCCCTGCTCCCACCGGTGGCCAGATAGACAACACAATGGTCGTCCTTCTTGTTGATTCCAATGGAACGGCGCGCGGCGCGCGGGCAGCCGCGATGCGGCAGCAGGGATGGCAGGTATCCGAGGCCGATGGCGCGGCGTCCGCCACGGCATGGCTCGCTGCGGCGGGCTCGTTGAATCTGCTGGTGTCCGAGGCCGTCTTCGATGCGAGTTCGACAGGCTTTGACCTGCGCGATCAGACGCGGAAAAAATTTCCGGCCGCCCATGTGATCTTCACCACGCGGTATAACCTCGAGGGCTTCGAGCAGAGTGTGCGGACCACGCCGGTGATCATCGACAAACCGCTCACCGCTGACGAGCTGGTGGCAAAGATCTCCGGCGTCTTGGCCGCTACAAATGGCGGCGGTCACATGGAGCGTCCGGCGCTCCTGCCGCCAGGCACGGTGTTGGGAAACAACCAGATCATCGACCGGCTCTACTCCGAGCGCGAGGCGGAGACGTATCGCGCGCTGCAGCGCGCTGTGCAGCGGCAGGTGGCCATGGTGGTGTTGAAGCCGGAGTTTCTCGCGCGGCCCGAGGTGGTGCAGGAATTCAAGGAGCGCGAGCGCATCAAGGCATCCGTCACGCATCCGCGCATCGCGCCGCTCTTCGAGGCTGGCGAGGAAGGCGGCTGGCATTACTATACCCGCGAGATGCCGCCTGGCAGATCGCTGGAGGAACTCCAGACCTCCGGCGTGCTTTTGAGCGAGCGCGCGCTGGCCGAAGTGTTGTTCGGCATCGCCGATGCGATGAATTTTTCCACTGGCCGCGGGTATCACCACCGCAGCCTCGGACCGCGTGACATTTACGTCGATGGCGAGAACCACTCAAGCATCGTCAACATCATCCGCCCGCCCGCCCCGACGGCGCGGGATCAGAAGGCGGACATCCGCACGCTGCTGTCGATGTTTCGTCCGCTCGTCGCGGAGGGGAAGGCGCGCGGCCTGCTGCAGTCGCTGGCTGCGGAGGAGCATGACTGGGCCGGTCTGCTGCATGAGATGTCGGACCTGCGCGAGGAGATGCGGGACCGCAGCGTGATGCGGAAGGCGGAGGAGGCGGAGCTCATCGCGCCGGTGAGCACGGAGGCCTCGCGGCCGAATGTGTATGTGTGGGCGCTCGGGGCCGTGGTGTTGATCGTCGCGGCGCTGCTGGGCGCTTTTGCCGGGAAGGGCTACACGCCGCCACCGGCTGCGGAGAAGGCATCGGAGATGGTGTGGATACCCGAGGGCGAGTTCATCTATCAGCAGGGCCAGCGGAGAAACCAGGCGGGGTTTGCCATCGGCAAGTATGAGGTGACCATCGGCCAATACGCTGCGTTTCTGGAGGCGCTCAAGACGGAAGCGCCGCAGCGGTTTGACCATCCGGAACAGCCGGCGGGCAAGACCTCGCACGAGCCTGAGGACTGGCGGAAGTACTACATCGCCGCAGCCACCGGCGCGGCGATCAACGGCCAGACGCTGACCCTCGATTCACCAATCGCGCGCGTGGATTGGTGGGACGCATTCGCCTACGCGAAGTGGAAGGGCCAGCGGCTTCCGACCGAGGAGGAATGGGAGAAAGCTGCGCGCGGCGTGGCTGGTAACATTTATCCGTGGAGCAATGACTTCAAAATCGACGCTGCCAATCTGGGCGACGATTATGAACCGCAGGGCGCGGCCGGTGGGAGCAAGGACGGCTACAATCTCTGGGCTCCGGTGAAGAGCCTGATGGGAGACGTCACTGCGGCCGGTGTGGTCGGGCTCGCGGGGAACGTCGAAGAGTGGACCTCCACCTGGGCCACGCATCCCGAGCTGCCGGACGTGCGCGTGCCGGTGGTGCGCGGCGGACATTTCGCGCTGAAATCCAGCGGCCAGCTTCTCACACGACGCTACTTTGCAGACTCAGCCGACGCCGCCGCGTTGGCGCGCGGATTCCGCACTGCCTCAGACACGCCGACCACGCCATGAACCCAACTCGAATCTTATGAACGCATCACACCCAGCCAATCGCAGCTCGCCGACCCGATCCTTCTCCGGCGCGGCTCTGCTTCTCATCCTGTTTCTGTGCGCGGTTACGCCGCAGTTGCGCGCGCAGTTCGCCACGAATCTCGCGCTGCCGAAAACCAACTTCCTCTCCCTCGAGCCGATGCAGGCGACGGTCACCATCACGAACCGCTCCGGCGGCGATCTCGTGATGACGGGCTCGAACCGCTCGAACTGGCTCACGTTCGAGATCACGGACTCTGTCGGCCGCACCATCGCGCCGGTGGATCTCGAGGCGCAGAAGCCGTTCATCTTCAAGGCCGGCACCACCATCGCGGAGAAGGTGGTGATCTCCGAGCATTACGGCATCGACCAGCTCGGCACCTACGGCATCATCGCCAATGTGTATCATCCGCCCAGCCGGCAGTTCTATGCGTCGAACCGCGTGCGGTTCAACATCATGGATTCAAAGGCGTTTTACGAGGCGCCCATCGGCGTGCCAGCCGGCTATGCCGAGGCCGGCCGCATCCGCCGCTACGCGCTCACCATTTTTCGCGATGTGGACAAGGCCAATTTGTACTTCCGCCTTTTCGACGACCGCTCGAATCAGCGGATCAAAACTTATGAGCTCGGCCCAGTAGTCACCAGCTCCGAGCCCGAGGCCGCCGTGGACAATGAAAACAAGCTGCACGTCTTCTTTCTCGCGATGCCGAAGGTGTATTGCTATGTGATGATCACGCCGGACGGCAAGCTCAAGAAACGCGAGTATCACAAGGAATTGGAAAACAACCGCCCTGCGATGCAGGCCACCGGCAGCGGTGTGGTGAGCGTGAGGGGCGGCGAATTCTTTGATCCCACCGCTCCTGCGCCCACGCGCGGCAAAGGCCGCAGCGTGTCCGAGCGGCCGCCGGGATTGTGACCGGTCACGCGCCTGGCTCCAGCACGGGCTGCTCCGCGTTGACGAAGAGCGCGGCGACTCCTGCGAGCACGAAGGCGATGGCGCACAGCCACACGCCTTCCTGGTAGTCGTGGTTGGTGTCGTAACTGCGCAGCACGGCGGTGAAGAGAAACGGCAGCGACGCCGCGCCGAAATTCCCCCACATGTTCGACCAGCCGAAGAGCTGTGCCTGATGCCTGCAGCTGATGTCCTGCATCGTGGTCCACATCGACGGCAGACCGATGTCGGCAAAAAAGGCGACGAGACCAAAGGCGACCGCCATGCCCCAGGGCGAGTCGGTCCACAACGCGAGAAGATAGCACGCGGCGGCAGCAAACTTCGTCACCGACATCGGCAGCATGCGGCCGAGCCGTTTGCCACGGCGGCGCGTGATGGCATCCGTCAGCGCGCCGCCGAGCGGCAGCGCGAGGATGCCGATCGACAACGCGGCGGTGGTGATCCATCCGGCCATGCGGTCATCGAGGTGCATGACCTTTTTCAAATAGTCCGGAAGCGACAGCACCAAAAAAGCCCAGCCGATGTTGGTGAAGAACTGCACCGCGTTTGCCAGCCAGAGATTTCCGCTGCGGCACGCGGCAGCCAGCGGGAAGCGGCGCGGCGGATCTTTCGCGGGAAGAAACTCACCGCGCCCTTCGGCCAGCAGCGCGATCTCATCCGCATTGCAGTCTGGATGCAGACGCGGGTGCTCGCGGAAGACACGCCAATAAACAAGCGCCACGACGATGCCCGCCGCGCCGTAGAGCCAGCCAGCCCAGCGCCAGTCGCCCGCCTGCAGGATCACAAGGGCGGTCAGTCCTGGTGCCACCGCGCCGCCGACCCGTCCGCCCCATGAGATGAGACTGCTGGCCATGCCACGCCCGTCGATGTGCGCCCAGCGCGTGAGCAGGCCGCTGCTCGCCGGATAGTAGCCGGCCTCGGCCAGCCCGCACAAAAGCCGCGCGAAGAACAGCGTCATGAAACCGGTGGAGAAGCTAGTGGCCGCGGTGAAGAGCGACCACGCCGCGATGTAAACGGTGATGAGCATCCGCGTGCCGAAGCGATCGCTCAGCCATCCGGCTGGCACTTGGAAGAGCGCATACGCCCAAAAGAACGCGCCCTTGATCCAGTCAGACTGCCACGTCTCAAGATGAACGGCCTTTTGAAAGGAATCGGAGCCGATGATGTTCGCCAGGCAGATGCGGTCGAGATACATCAGGAACGCCACCACCGTCGCGGTTCCGAGGATGCGATGGCGGACGTTGGTCGGAGTGGCGGTGCTCATGCGCGGACAAACAAACGCGGCTCAGCCTGCGATCAACCACACAGCCGCCAACAGCGTGAGAAAAAACAGCGTCCACTCAAATGGCTTCTGCGGGATGCGCTTCAAAATCTGCCAGCCGAGAACGATGCCGAGAACGACGGCGGGGAGGAGGATGAGGTTCGTCATCAGCGAGTCGGGATTGATGATGCCGAGGTTGGCGGAGAACGGCACCTTGAAGAGATTCATGAACAGAAAGTAGCGCGTGAAGACGCCCAGCAGCTCCTTCTTCTCCAACCGCTGCGACAAAAGATAAACCGTCATCACGGGCCCCGCCGCATTGGCCAGCATCGTGGTGACGCCGGCGCACAGCCCCATGCACCACGCGAAGGCGCGGTGGCTGGTGAGCGCCATGAAGGTGTCCTTCCATGCATCGAGCACGAGCTTGAAAAGCAGCAGCGCGATGATGAGCCAGCCGATCACGATGCGCGCGGACGCGTTGTCGATCTTGCCGAGTAGGAAGTAACCGATCACCACACCGATCATCGCCGGCGGCGCGATGGCCCACACCTTGCGCCAGCTTCCGCCTTTGCGGTTCAGCCACACGCCCATGAAGTCCGCGGCGATGAGCAGCGGCAGCACGAGTCCGACCGATGCCTTGGCGCCAAACGCCTGAGCCATCAGCACCACCGTCAGCGTCGCCGTCCCCGCCAGACCGGACTTCGACAAGCCGATGCACAGCGCGCCGATGAACGCGAGAAGCACATCACTGCCCTCGCCGCGCAGCAGCGTGTGATCAGAGAGCCAGGCGGACCATTCGGGGGGCATGGGGGTGAAACGACGAATGTGGAATGACGAATGACTGAATCAGCGGCAGACGTCGGTGATCGCGAGCTTGAGCGAGGAGGTCATCGTTTTCAATTCGGTGATGGTGACACAGAGCGGCGGCATGAGGATGATGCTGTTCAAGATTGGCCGCGTGAGCAGGCCGTGCTTACGCGCCGCTATACAAACCCGCACACCGAGAGGCAGCACCGAAGCAGGAGAAGCTCCTCCCTCTCCCCTTGGGGGAGGGCCAGGGGGAGGGGACACCGGTCGCTCCACCCTCAGCTCGATCGCCGCAATCAAACCTTGCTGCCGCACCTCAGCAACGTGCGGAAGCTTCTCCAACCCGCCCAGCAGTTCAGCGAATACACCGATCTTCTCCGCAAGCCCCTCCATCACCCGCTGTTCTCGAAACACGCGCAGGCTTGCTAGCGCTGCGGCGCAGCCGAGTTGATTGCCGCAGTAGCTGTGACCGTAGAAGAAGGTGTTCCCATCGCCGAGGAAGCCGTCGAACACGCGCTCCGTCGTGAGCGTGGCAGCTAGCGGCAGATAGCCGCCGGTCAGCCCCTTCGCCAGCGCGATGAAGTCCGGCACGACGCCTTCATGCTCGCAGGCGAACATTCTTCCGGTGCGGCCAAAGCCCGTCATCACCTCATCGAGAATCAAAAACACATCGGAGTGGCGGCACCACTCGTCGAGCGCACGCAGCATCCCCGACGGCCACAGTCTCATCCCCGCAGCGCCTTGGATCAGCGGCTCGATGATCACCGCGGCGATGCGCGCTCGTTGTGTCTCCTCAATCCGCCGCAGGTCGTCCATGTCCGCCACGCGGATCACGTCGTAACCGGGCTGCCGCGCGGACTGGTGAAACAGCGGGATTCCTCCAAGACTCGCCGCGCCTAGCGTGTCGCCGTGATACGCACGGTCAAAGGCCACGATCAAATGGCGTTCCGCGTCTCCACTCTGCCTCCAGAATTGCAGCGCCATCCGCACCGCCACTTCGATCGCGGTCGAGCCGTCGTCGGAATAGAAAACACGGGACAGTTTCCCGCCCGGAAACAGCTCCACGAGTTCCTTCGCGAGCTGAACAGCGGGCGGATTCGAGAAACCGAGAAAGGACGTGTGCGCCACGCGCTCCAGTTGCTCGCGGATCGCCGCGTTGATCGCGGGATGGTTGTGGCCGTGAATGTTCGTCCAGATCGATGAGTTGCCGTCGAGATAGTCACGGCCGTTTTGATCCCTCACGATGCAGCCGTTTCCCGCCGCCAGCATCAGCGGCTCGTGGTCGCGCGCGCACCACTCCCGCATCGGCGTGAAGGGATGCCACAGATGCGTTTTGTCGATGCGCGCAAGCTCGTCGGGAGTCGGAACCACCGCGCATTCATAGCACCCGATGACGCGCCGCCAGAGATTATTTGTGACCGCGCCGGCTGTTCAGATAACCATTGCCGCACCATGGGATGCCCGTAAACTCGGCCTTCTTTTTCCCATCATGTCAGACGACAAACGCATCCTTGTGACCGGTGGCGCGGGCTTCATCGGCTCGAATCTGGTTCACTATCTTCTCGGCCAGGCCAGCGCGGATCTCGGCATCACGGTGGGCAAGGTGGTGAACCTCGACAAGCTGACCTATGCGGGCAATCTCTCGAACCTCGCCGCGCTGAAGGATGACGCGCGGCATGTCTTCGTGCAGGGCGACATTCTGGACGGCGACCTTCTCACCAAACTCATGCGCGAGCACGACATCAATGCGGTGATGCACCTTGCGGCCGAGTCGCATGTCGATCGCTCCATCGACGGACCGGAGGAGTTCATCATGACGAACTTCGTCGGCACGTTTCGCCTGCTCGATGTCGCGCTGAAGCATCACAAGGAGCGCGCAGCCGCAGGCAAGAACGACTTTCGTTTCCTCCACGTCTCCACCGACGAGGTGTACGGCTCGCTCAGCGCCACGGACCCGGCCTTTACGGAGACGACCGCGTATCAGCCTAACAGCCCGTACTCCGCCAGCAAGGCCGGCAGTGATCACCTCGCGCGCGCCTACGTTCACACGTTCAGGATGCCGGTGGTCACGACGAATTGCTCGAACAACTACGGCCCTTACCAGTTCCCCGAGAAGCTGATGCCGCTGATGATTCAGAAGGTGATACGCGGGGAGAAACTTCCCGTCTATGGCGACGGCAGCAATGTGCGCGACTGGCTTTATGTCGAAGACCACGCGCGCGGACTGGCGCTCGCGCTCATGCGCGGCCGCGTGGGGGAGGTGTACAACATCGGTGGCAAGTGCGAGATGAGAAACATTGACGTCGTCCACGCCATCATCGACGCGGTGAACGCTGAGCGCCCTGAACTCAAACGCCGCGCGGAGGATCTCATCACCTTCGTCACCGACCGGCCCGGCCACGACCGACGCTATGCGATTGATTGCGGCAAGATCGAGAGCGAGCTGGGCTGGGAACCGCGTGAGACATTCGCCACCGGCCTGCGCAAGAGTGTGCGCTGGTATCTCGACCACGCGGCGTGGGTGAAGGAGATCGAGGAGAAAAAGTACCAGATGGAGCGCCTGGGTCAGGGTTGAATCCTGAAAGGAACCGGGAGGGCCGCGCTATTTGCTCACGCCATGCATTGTCCCACGCCGTGCCTCGTCCTTCTCTGCGCCTTCGTCCTTTCATTGCCTGCCCATCCCGCGGAGCCGCGTCTCATCTCAGGTGAGCTCATCGCGGTGGATGCTGTGAACCGACGCGGCACGCTGCGGCCGGACCGGACAGACGCCCAACGGCGGGGCGACTGGGATCTGCCGCATGATTTTGCACTTATGCCGGAGGGCTCGATCCGCTATCACGGCGCGCCGGCCGCGCTGCGGGACGTGCCGATCGGCACGCATCTGCACGGGCAGTTTCTGGAAAGCGCGAAGCCCGCGCCGGATCCCAAAGCGAAGCCTGACCCGGATGCGCGCCGCGTGAGCGCGGATTCCAAGTTCGACCGTGTGCTGGTGCTCGAGGACGACTTCAGCCACGACGCGCGGGCGGATCGTGGGTGGCGCGTTGAAAGCGTTGATCTCACGTTGGGCGTTCTGACTGTGATGGGCAGCACGCGAGGCAAGGCCGATGTGAAGCCGACGGCTTTGCAAATCGGGCCACAGACGCGGATCTGGATGGGCCGAGCACGCGGAGCGCTTGCCGATTTGAAACCAGGGCAGACGCCAGTCATCAACCTCACTTATTGCACGCTCAAAGGGCCGGGCCGCTGTGTGGACATCTGGATCGACAAGGAAGCACGCGAGCTGGCGGCGATGCTGCAGGTGGAAGAGCATCGGCGGTTCATCCGGGAGCATGGGCTGCCGGGGATCATTGATGAGGTGAACAACGCGGAGAGCAGCATGAGCGTGGCATTGTTCGATGGGTTTGATGCTGCGTTGCTCGACGAGTTTCCCAAAAACGCTGATGTCGCCGCCGCAGCGAAGGCGCCGCCCTTTGTACCTGGGCCGGGTCTGGTGGATCCGATGGCGATCACCGCCGCAGTCGCTGAGGAAAATTTGCGCACCTGGGATCAGATCAACGACCGCAAAGGCGGCGCGCTGATCGAGATCGTCAGAGGCGCGCCATCACCCGGAAGAAGCGGAGTGCGCGTGCGGTTCAAGCTCTCCTTGCTCATCGAGGGATTCCGTCCGGGCCGCATCGTTCGTGTGTGGCCCGCGAGGTGGAAGGTGGATGACCTGCCGCGCGAGGAGCGGCTCTACCAATGAGCCGGCGCTTCCTGAAGAGGCACACTTTGATGATGACCCCGCTGTGAGGTCTGCGTTATGCTGCACGCATGAGCACACGCCGTCATTTTTTTGGAGCGCTCGGATTGGGCGCCGCTTTTTTCTCCGCGCCGGGCGCCTTTGCCGGGGCGTTGCAGCAAACGCCGCCCGTCGGGTTCGGGCCTTTTTACCCGGATCATCTGCCGCTGGACACAGACAATGACCTGATCCTCATCAACGACAGCCTCACGCCTGCGGTGGGGGAGATCAGCTACGTTAGCGGCCGCGTGTTGGGCCCGGACGGCGCGCCGGTGCGCAACGCGGTCGTCGAGATCTGGCAGGCGGATCAGAGGGGCGTTTACATCCACAGCAAGAGCGGCGACAAGACGACGGAGGACAAGCACTTCCAAGGTTACGGCCGCTTCCTTACCGGTGAGTCAGGCGAGTATCTGTTCCGCACGATCAAGCCGGTGGCATACACGGGACGCTGCCCCCACATTCATTATGCGGTGAAGCTGAAGGGGCATGACAAATGGACGACGGAGCTGCACATCAAGGATCACCCGCTGAACGCGAACGACGGTGTGACGAAGCGGGTGAAAAACGCGAAGGCGCTGGAGGTGGCGTTCAACCCGTTGCCAGGCGCGAAGGGCGGTGAACTCGCGGCGACGTTCGATTTGGTGATGGGATTCACGCCCGAGGCATGAGGTGGTTTTGCATTTCATCCGCAGCATGACCTCGCGAATTCTTCTCACCCTGCTTTTGACCGCATGGACATGCGGCGCGGCCGATGCTCCGGCCACTCCGAAACCAAGAATCACGCCTGGAAAGGTGATCATCCCATTCGATGCGATGCATCGCTGGTGGGGCGAGCTGATCAGCGTGGATCTCGCGAAGCGCACGGGAACGTTTCGCAATGAGAGCGACGACTCCATCGTGAACTTCACCGTGATGCCGTATGCCGAGCTGTTGCATCACGCGGCCAACGGCGACCTGCAGGACTTCCGCGTTGGCGAGCGCGCGATCTTCCGGATGCATGAGAACGAAAAGGGGGACTGGGTGTGGCTGACCTACATCCAGGATGAGATGAACATGATGAACGGGCACGGCGAGTATTTTTTCGTGGATCAGATCGATGAGACGGCCGGCCGGCTCACTACGACATGGGCGAAGCGCGACATGAGTTTTGTGAGGGAGAAAGGCGTCCTCATCGAGACTGCGGCCGACACGCGATACTGGAAGGCCGGTGAGCCAGCGAAGTTCAGCGACATCAAGACCGGCGACATGCTGCGCACGAAAACGCATGGCACGGGAAGCGGCAGGCATCGTGTCGCGTGGGAGGTTTTCCTCGATGACGCGAGCCTCCTGAAGTTTCAGACCGAACAAAAGGCAGTGCATGAGGCGCGCATCATCGAGGATGGCGCGCCGGGTTACATCGATGAGGTGGGCGGCTCGAAATTGACGCTGACTCTTTTCAATGAAGGCGAGGCGCAGGTGAAGTCATTGAAGCTGGGCGCAAAAGTGCGCGTGGCGGCCGCAGGTGTGGATCGCAAGCCGTCCACGAAGCCGGTGGGCGCGACTGTTGGTTCCTTGAAGAAGGAGGGCCGGCTATGTCGTGTGGTGCTCATGCTGGATCAAGATGCCGCCGGCTTTCAGCCGACCGGTCTTGCGCGCGTCTGGGCCCGGTGAGAGACGGCGTCATGGGTTTCCGCACGATCGAGATTTCCGATCCCTCCCTTCTCGAGGGCGGCCTTCGATTCGTCACGGTGAAATCGCCCGCGCTCAGGAGGCGCGCGGACTTGAGCTTCTATGTTCCGGAAGGGCTGAAAGCGGAGCGCCTGCCACTGGTGATCCTACTGCACGGCGTGTACAGCAGCCATTGGGCATGGTTGTTCAAAGGGGGCGCGCATCGCGTGCTGGACCGGTTGATCGAACAGGAAAACCTGCCGCCAATGATGCTGGCGATGCCGTCGGATGGTCTCTGGGGAGACGGCAGCGGCTATGTGAGGCATACGCATGCGGACTACTCGCGGTGGATCGTCGAGGAGGTGGCGGAGATCGCCGCGCTGGTGGAGCCGCGCTCGGTTGGCACACCGCGATTTCTCTGTGGGCTTTCGATGGGGGGCTACGGTGCGCTGCGGCTTGGCGCGCTGCATCCGGATGTGTTTCAGAGCGTCAGCGCACATAGCTCGATCACCGGGCCGGAGCAGATAACGGACTTTGTGGAGGAAACGCGGGAAATGTATGAACTGGAGGAGCACCCGCCTCTGGATGTGCTGTCGTGTTTGGCGATGTATCCCGACCGGCTCCCACCTCTAAGGTTCGACTGCGGCACCGAGGACCCCCTGATCGGGCACAACCGTCAGCTTCACACCGATTTGGTTCGCGCGGGCATTCGCCACGAGTACCAAGAGTTTCCAGGCGGGCATGAGTGGCCGTACTGGCACGAGCACCTCGCGGATTCGCTGCACTTCTTCGGCCGGCAATTGACGGCGAAGTAGCAGCCGGTGAGGTATGCGGGGCGGACGCGCGTCACACGTGCTCCCGCAGCCACTTCACGCTCTTCTCGAGCTGCTCCTTTTGGTAGGCGATCTCCGCGTCTTTTTTGCCGGGGCCGTCGGGCGCCTTGAACGGCGCGATTTTTTGGCCGCGTTTTGCCAGCGCCTTGAACCCCGCCAATCCGGCCTCGCCCACTTTGGGGAAGACTTTCATGGAGTCCGGGTTCAGAAACGAGATCGGCTTCGCAAAGCCGGAGATGGTCTCGATGTTCATCGGCACGCCGGGCGCAAGTTCAGCGAGGCGTTTGGCATACTGCCGGAAATCCACGAGGCCGTCGCCGATCGCGGTCCACTGGACCACCGCGCCTTTATCGTCCTCCCACACCATCGAATCGCGGAGGCTCGTGCAGTTCACATAGGGGCCAAGCACTTCGAGATGCTCGAGCGGGTCTTCCATGGCCCACACGGCGTTGCCGGGGTCGATGTTTGCGCCCACATGGCCTTTGCCTGCGGCTTCGATCAGCGACTTCAATTCGTCCGAGCGCAGGTCGCCCGCGTGGTTCTCGATGGAAATCTCCACGCCCTCGGTTTCGCAGCGGGTCCTCACCGCCTTCAGCGCTTTCACACATTCCTCGATGTGGCGGTCAATGCCGCCGTCTGCCGCGCGGTCTGCGGCGTCTCCGAGCACGCAGCGTGCGATGGGCGATCCGCAAATTTTCGCCATGCGGATCAGCAGCGCGAGATACTCCTCAGGCGTGCCCTGCTCGGGCTTGTATCGGCGCGAGGTCTTGCAGATGCTCATTCCTCCCGTGTAGAGCTTCAACCCTGCGGCATCGGCCTGGCCCTTGAGCTTCTTCAAATAGTCATCCTCAACACTCTCGAACGGCCCAAGCTCGGACAGGAACAGCGTGTCCAGCTTCAAGGACGCCGCGTAGTCGATGAGCTGGGCGGCTTTCCATCCCGCGGCGCGCACCGCGAAATGATCGAGGCCGATCATCAGCTTCGATACGGACGATGCGGCCGAGGACTTGAAGGCGGGCGCGGCGAGGGCGCAGGAGGTGGACGCGAGGAAGGAACGACGGTTCATGCGCGATCAACGAGGCTGTGCCAGCGGCTCTTGTCCACCAGCGAATGCATTTTCGGAGCGAGCCGGCCCGTGTCTTCAGCGCACGATGATCTTCACCGCCGTCATGCCCTGCTGGCTGCGGGTGGAGACGATGAGCTGGGCGAGGTGATGGCCGGAGGACCACGGCGCGTTGTTGATGGGCTTCACCTGGATCAGGTACGCACCGGAGCCCACATTTTTGAATCCGACGATGTTGTTGCTGAACGGATACTGCTGCCCCGGCACGTTGAAATGCTCCATCACCGTGAAGTTGCTCTGTTGGAGTTCCGCCACTGGCACGCCGGTTTGTGACACGACGGCGAGAATGTTTGCGGGATGTGTGTTCCCGGCCGCCGCATTTCCTCCCGACCCTTGTGCGCTGACTGTCAGCGGCGAGATCGTCCCCGAGGTTTTGATACCGACCGGCGTGACGGAAGCCTTCTTCACCTCCGGTGCCTTCGGAGGGATCGCGGATCTTGCGGGCGGAGCGGTCGGTTTGGAGGCGGCTGCCTTCGCAGGAACTGGCGGACTCTTTGCCGCAGGTTTCTTCGGCACAGGTTTAGCCTTTGGAGCTGGCTTTTTCGACGCGGGTTTCTTTGCAGGTTGTTTCTTTGCCATATTCGGGAATTTCCTGGATTTACGCGAAGCTAGCAAAAAGCATCCCCCATTGTCCAGCGCCGCGTTGCGGTTTCGCAATAATGAGACATCTTTTTTGACATGCGGTCTTCGCCTTCTAGGCAAACCGCCGCCATCCACGCCGCCGCCGCCCGACGCGATGATGGGTCAGAAATCGCGCCCATGGGTGCGCGAGGACGAGACCATTGGGGACGAGCTCGGTCAGCCGATCCGGTTCACGGGCTCTTCTTGTCAGCCGAGCTGGCGGGTGTCGGATAGACTTTCTCACTGATGGATTTGTCGTGGTCGTACACCTGCTCCTTCATCAGCCCGCCTTCGCGGTTCCAATAGCGGTTGCTGCCGTGGCGCTGCCCGTTTTCAAAATGCGTCTCGGTGGATGGCTGGCCATTATCCCACCACTCGCGCACCAGCCCGTGCGGCCGGCCGTTCTTCATGGGGTATTCTGACCGGAGCTGGCCGTTTGGATGGCGGTCTTCCGCCGTTCCGGTGAAAGGCTTCCCACCGAGGAAGAATCTCTCGTCCTTCCATTCGAGCTGGCCATAAGGCACCGGCGGCGGGCGCTTGCAGGCGCACAGGAAGAAGGAGGAGAGAAGCACGACAGCGGATAAGATGAGCCGTTTCATAAGCTCAGCCAGTGTGGCCGGATTCTTCCGCACCGGCAAGTGAGGATGTCCGCCGCCAAGTTTCCTCGTCCTCCTTTTCGAGCCGCTTGAGGCCGATGCGCTCGGCGGCTTGATGAACGAGGTTGATGCTGTTCACCCGCGCCAGGAAATGCAGCGCGGCGACCAAGGAGACGAGGAGAATCAAAAATGTCACCTCGCCGCGAACGCCAAACCAAAGACCCGCGCGGGTCAGCATCACATATAGCGCCACCAAACCGCTGCACGCCAACAACACGCCCCATTTGCTGATGCGGAGCAGCACCGCGACGCGGGTGAGCAGCCGCGTATCGCCGTGATACTCACTGACGGAAAGAAACGCCCATGTGATCACAGCGCCCGGCATCATCTCGATGTCGAATGCCCGCCAACCATCGTCCTCGCGGGATTTGATCTTTTTCTCCGCTAGCATCTGCCGGAGCGAGCCCAGCCACTGCTCGCGGCCGATGCCTGTATCACTCCAGAAGGAGATCACCGCCACGCGGAGGGTGGCCTTACCGGGGCGGTTGGGAATAGCGATCTCAGGCAGACTGGGCCGGCAGCTCGGACGCGCGCGCAGGCGCACCATTCCCCTCAGTCGGGACCACTCGCGGACCATGGGCTGCAGCCAGCACAGGAGCCACAGCAGGAGGCGGTCCGATGAATCCCGAGACATCGCCGCAGACGAGTTTTGATGTGCGCGCAACCACCCGAACCACGCGGATGCCAGGAGCAGAGCCGCTGCGATGAAGGGTGCGCGGAAGACCAGCGCGGCAATGGCGAACGCGATCCACACCACGCCGGTGAAGAGATCCCACCACGCGGCGATGCCTTGCGGGTAGATGGCCTGGAAGGGAGCGAAGCCGAACGGGCCGTGATAAATTGAGCCCTCGTCGGGTTCGCGCAGGCCAAGCCCATCCCCGTAAATCGCCCCGCGCCAGCGCGCGCCACCGAGCGGACCGAAGCGCGAAGGATGATGACGCATGAGCAAAGCCTCGGCAGTGCCGTAGCCGGATTGTTGCCCCAAATAGCCCCGCACGGTGAAGCGTCGGTGATGCCAGACCATCGCGGAGGGGACGAAGCGCAGTCTGCCCCCCGCCGCGCGGAGCCGCCAGCAAATGTCCACGTCATCCCCGGCCGTCGTGAAGTCCGTGTGAAATCCGCCGATGCGCAGTAGCGCCTCCTTGCGCACGGAGAAATTGCAGCCCGGCAGATGCTCGGCTTCCTCGTCGTTCAGCAGCACGTGCGTGGGAGCTCCCGGTGCGGCGGCCACGATGGCTTCGATGGTGTTTCTCGGTGGGGGCGGGATGTTCGGGCCGCCCGCGGCGCTCCACGCGGGGTCATCGAACGCCGCGCCTAGGCGCAGCAGCCAGTCCTCGTCTGGGATGCAGTCGTCATCGGTGTACGCCAGGATCTGCCCTGATGCCTCGCGTGCTCCCCGGTTTCGCGCCGCGCTGAGTCCGGCAGGGTCCTGCCGGATGTAGCGAACAAAGGAAAACGCCTTCACGATCTCCGGCGTCTCATCGATCGAGCCATCATCGATCACCAGCACCTCGTGGTTCTTGCTGGTCTGACGACTGAGCCCAACCAGGCACTGCCGCAGCGTGGCGGCTCCATTGCGCGAGCAGACGATGGCGGAAATCGCAGGCCGTGTCTCCGCAAGGACGGCGTGTGTTGTCGGCAGAGATGCGGCTATCGCGCACGCCGCTCGCGGTTTTCTCTCCGCATCGACCAGCCCGAACCTCCATCCCTCCACGCGCCGGCCGCCGCGATGCCAGTCGTCGGTGTATGAAAACCACACGTTGCCAGCCGCGCCGTTGCGCAGCACCGACTCCCGCTGCCACCGCATGACGGCGGTTTGTTGTTCTTCACCATGGGAGCGCACGTCGATGCCGAACTCGGTGATGACCAGCGGTTTGTTACCCGCAAGGTTTTGCAGACGCAGAAGATAGCGGTCGAAAGACTCGCGTGTCTCGAGGTAGACATTCACCGCCACGAAATCTGCGTTCCGCGGGATGAGGTATTCGGTGGAGGGAAACGTGGCGTAAGAAACAAGAGCCTGGGGCGCGGCGAATTTGGCGATGCCGATCAGCCGCTCCACAAAATCCCGCACATGGCGCGGCCCCATCCAGCGCACCAAGGTTTTTTCGATTTCATTGCCCACGATCAGCGCGGCGACGTTTGGGTGCGTGCTGAAACGATGCGCGGCATCTCGGACGGTGTGCTCGATGGACTCACGCAACTGCTGGGACGACAAGAAATCGACGTGCTGGCCCCATGGAATCCCGACGACCAAAAGCAGATCGTGGACCGCCGCTGCGGCCAGCATGGACTCCGACGGCAGCTCATAAAGCCGCACGGCATTGAAGCCGAGCGCGCGAATGTGTGCGACGTCACGCAGGAGTTCCCCGTCCTCCGGAAACGGCGCGCCGCGACGGTTCGGTGCAAAGGGTCCATAGCTCACACCGTTGATGAATACTTTCGAGCCACCTCGCGCGAGAAACTTTCCCGCCACCCGCACCCGAGCCGCCCCGCCGCCTGATGCGGTGCTGGGTGGCGCTTGGGTTTCAAGATTCATGACGGGGAGGATCGAACAAGTGAGGCCGAGGGCCCGCGGGCGACTATAGACGAGGCCTCCGGAAACCGCATTCAGAACGAGCGCGGGGCGGCCGCCCTCTGAATGTGAAACTGGCGGCTCGCGTACAAAAGAACAGAGCGGACTCTCCCAAGTCCGCCCTGTCATGGCCACTAAACGGGGCCATTCCGTCAGGCGACATGCGCCCTCCGGAATTCTTTAGCGGGTCTGCGACCTCATCAAATCTTCAAGCCGGGTCACGCCGCGGCGGATACGAGCCTTGATCGTGCCCAGTGGCTCGTGCAGACGCTCTGCCACCTCCGCTTGGGTCAGCCCGCCGAAATAGGTAAGTTTGATCGCCTCCTGCTGGTCAGGCGTGAGCCGAGTCACAGCGCTACGCAGCATCGTGTCCCGCTCCTTCATCTGCAAAAGGTCGTGACCCGACTCATCAAACTCGGGCTGCGTCACCTTGTGTTCAGTTCCGAAGTCGTCATTCAACCGGGAGCGCCTCTGCTTCGAGCGGATGCGGTCGATTGCACGATTTTTCGCCAATGTGGTCAGCCAAGTGAGCGGCTTGCCTTTGCGCGGCTCATACAGATGCGCTTTCTGCCAGAGCTGCACCAGCACCTCCTGCATGATGTCCTCCGCATCGTGGTGGTCATTGAGCACCTTCGAAATGGTGGAGAAAAGGAGGCCACCGTAGCGCCGGTAAAATATTTGGAAGGCCACCGCATCCTTGTGCGCGATGCGTTCCATCAGCTTGATGTCTTCATCAGCGATGGTTTCTGGGAGCGGGATTTGAGTTTCTATTGTCATGATCAACAGCGTTGATGTTGGGCACTGCGATTAGAAACGTTCTAAACGTCGTTTCGGATGTATTTAATTGGCCCGAAGCCGCAGAAAACCTGCGTGGTTACTTCGCCGTTCCCGGCGCGCCTGGAGATGCTGGGGGCACAGGCGTGGGCGCAGGTTTTGCTGCTGCCCACAACCATTTCTCCGGGCAGCCCGCCCGCTCCAGAATCTCGCGCACGGAGACAGTCGCTCCGTTTTGCCGCTTACTCTCGTCAGCAGCCTCCATGAATCCGTAGATTTCCAGCGTCTCGGCCGCGCTGATAGGCGGCTGCTTGGTCTGGAAGAATTTGATGATCTCGCGGAGCATCGGCGTGTAATCGCCCTGCGACTTTTGCTCGGTGACCTGCTGCTCCCCGCCGAAGCGGACGACCTTGTACTTGTTTGAATCCATCTCCAAAAAATGCAGCGCATGGAGCGTGCCGGCGCGATCCCCATCCCAAAGTCCCGTGACGACAGAAACCTCGCGGGTGGTGGTGCGGGACACACTTTTGCAGCCCGCGCCCATCACCGTGAACAGTGCTTCTGTGGGATGGATGCCGTAGAAAAACAGGTCAGGATGGCTGGCCAATAGCGGCGCAGGGCCGAATGAGAGCGCGGCCTTGGCCGGCATCTTGTCCGCAATGGCGACCTCGATGACGCCTGGATACCACCGCAGCGCCGACGCACTGAACAGGGGCACACCGGTCGCGTCAGCCAGCTTGTAAATCTCGATCGCATCCTTCAAGGAGGCGGCCACCGGCTTGTCGAGAAAGAAGGGCTTCTTCATAGCGATCACCTGTTTGGCCTGTTCAGGATGGGACCGGCCGTCGAGGCTCAGCACCATCACGGCATCCACTGCGGCGCAAAGCTCGGAGATGCCCGGAACGATCTTAACGCCATACTTGTCCCGCACGGTGGCGGTGTAGGCTTCCACGCGCGACTTGCTGGCCTCGATGTCCGGGCTTCCTGTGGGGAACGCGGCCACCACTCGGCCACCGGGGATGTGGTTTGGATTCGCTGCATCATTCAACCGCATGGTAAACTGCTCGGCATGCGAGGTGTCCAGCCCGATGATGCCGATGCGCAGGTCCGGCGGAGTGTTTTGTGCGTTCGACGGGGTGCTCATCGCAATGAGAACCGCTGATGCAGCCATGAAGATGATGCATGAGCGCTGTGTCATGCCGCACTTTTGATGGATCACATCTTTATGCAACCGCGAAGTCCCGCGCAGGCATGGCAAGTTTTGCAGAAGCGGAAAATTCAATGCTTGGATTTGCTGCGTCCGCGGTTCAACATGCACGGCCATGGACAAATCGATTCTCTCAAAGCGCGTCGCTCTTGTCATTGCCGCCGTGGTTATCATGACGCGTTTATCGACGGCCGCGGAGGTGTGGCACGCAGGCGTGGCAAAAATCGACATCACGCCTGACTACCCCGTGCGCCTGAGCGGCTACGGAGGGCGCACCACGGAACACGAGGGCGTGGTGCTGAGAATCTGGGCGAAGGCGCTCGCGCTGCGCTGGGCTGGTGACAAGCCGGCGGTGGTGATCACCATCGACAGCACGGGCATCCCTGCGGCGGTCCGCAGCGCTGTGCTGAGGACCCTCGCGGCGCGCGGGCATGAGATCGCGGATGAGCGTTTCGTGATCCACTCCAGCCACACGCACTCTGCGCCGCATGTGCGTGGCTATCTCCCTTTCATTTTCGGTGAGGATCTCCCTGCGGAACACAATGAGCACATCGACCGCTACACAAAGGAAGTGACCGAAAAAATGGCCGGTGTGACGGAGCAGGCGTTGTCAGCCATGCAGCCGGCCCGCCTCGACTGGGCCGTCGGCGAGGTCAAGTTTGCCGGCAACCGACGGCTCAGATCACCGGCCGGCCAGTTTCAAAATAGCGCAAATCCCGCAGGGCTCACCGATCACGCCCTGCCCGTGCTGAGAGTGACGGGTATGGACGGGAAGCTTCTTGCTCTCCACACCAGCTACGCATGCCATTGCACCACGCTCGCCTACAACACCATCCACGGTGATTGGGCTGGAGAGGCACAGCGAGAGTTGGAAGAGCGATTCCCCGGCGCCATCGCGATGACGGCCATCGGCTGCGGCGCTGATCAGAACCCGTATCCGCGGCGCAGTCCCGAGCTGGCCCGCGTCCACGGCATCTCGCTGGGCCACGAGGCGGCGCGCGTGATCAAGTCTCCGATGAAGGAGCTGCGCGGCCCGTTGACCTGCTCAGCGCAAAACTTTGCGCTCCCTCTGGACGCGCTTCCGCCAAAGGAATTCTGGGAAAAGCGCGCGCAGGAAAAAAACAAATGGGCCGCCTACCAAGGCAGACACTTTTTAGCCATTCTGCAGCGTGGCGAAAAGCTTCCGACTGAGGTGCCTTATTTCGTCCAAGCGTGGCGATTTGGAGATGATCTGGTCATTGTGAACCTGCCCGGCGAGGTGGTCGTCGATTACAGCCTGCGGTTGAAAAAGGAATTCGATCCGCAGCGCATGTGGGTGAACGCATACTCGAACGACGTGCCCTGCTACATCCCGTCGCAACGAGTCTGGACTGAGGGCGGATACGAGGCGGCTGACGCGATGGTGTACTACGGATGGCCCGCCCGCTTTGCAGCCGGCATTGAGGAAACGATCATCCAAGCCGTGAAGGCGCTCGTGCCCCCGAGCTTCGCCGCAACGGCGCGTGGCGGTCAGTGACGCTGGAGCACGCGCACGCGTTCCCGGCCCTCGCGGCCTTCATACGCCAAGTCCGGCACGTAGTCGTCGATCACCTCGAATCCATCGGCAAAGAGGCGGTCCAGCTCCGCGACGCTGAGCGGAAAGGGCGGGCCGGCGGACCCTGCATCAAGCGCGGGATTGATGAACCACACGCCGATGATCCGACCTCCGGGCTTCAATGCGGACTCCACGCCGCGCCGATACTTCACGCGCATTTCCGGCGGCATCCCGCTCAGACAGGTGTGCTCCACGACGACATCGAACGCCCCGCGCAACTCCGGCGCGAGATCGAACAGATCCGCGACGACGAAACGCTCCGCCGCATCCGGGTAGCGCGCCTTTGCCTCGCGCACGGCGGTCGGTGCGATGTCGAGGCCCGTCACATCCACACCCGCGCGCGCCAGTGCGGCCACGTCATTGCCACGGCCGCAGCCAGGCACCAGCACGCGACCGGCCAGCGGGTGCCGGCTCACATATTCCATCAACGGCGGCGAGGCCTGGCCGCGGTCCCAATGCACATCCCCTTCGCGGTATCGTTGCTCCCAATCAATGGGCGGCGGTGTTTCTGAGGAGATGGCTTCCATGCGGATGATGCTATCGACCCTGCCGCGCGGGCCGGCAACACCGCTTGTTGACTCCTCGGTGATGATCCACACCTTGGCGCGCTCATGATTGACAAGCTCGCAGAGATCATCGCGCACAAGCGCACCGAAGTGGAGAAGATCATCCCGCTCACGGAAAAGTATCGCGTGGCCGCCGCGGCGCGCGAGGACTTCAGATCTCTTTCCGCCTCGTTGATGAGCGATTCTTCGCGACTGGGCCTCATCGCCGAAGTGAAGCGCGCCTCGCCCTCCGCAGGCACCATCAGCGCCGACTTCGATTACCTCACCATCGCGCGCACCTATGACAAGGCCGGTGCCAGCGCCATCTCAGTCCTCACAGATGAAAAGTACTTTCAAGGCCGGCTAGAGTACCTGTCGCTGATCCGGCAAGAGGTCTCCATCCCCGTGCTGCGCAAAGATTTCATCATTCACGAGGCGCAGATTTTCGAGGCCGTCGTAGCCGGGGCCGATGCCATCCTGCTCATCGTCGCCGTGCTCGATCAAGCATCGCTCGTGCATCTTCTCGACACCGCGCACGCCTACCAGCTCGAGGTGCTCGTCGAAGTGCATGACCTCCCCGAGCTTGAGCGCGCGCTCGACACCGACGCGCGCATCATCGGGGTGAACAACCGCAACCTCAAAGCCTTCACCGTCGATCTGGCCACCACCGAAGCGCTCGTGGAAGAGGTGCCGGACGACATCATCCTCGTCAGCGAGAGCGGCATCAAGTCGGTAGCCGATGCCGAACGCCTCGCCGAAGCCGGTGTGGATGCCCTGCTGATCGGCGAGACGCTCATGCGCAGCCCGAACCTCCTCGTGGACCTGCCGCCGTACCTCTGCGCAAAGCCGGTGTAGCAGGCCCGGGTTCCACAGCGAAAAAACGCTTGCCACTCCGGGGGGCGCCGTTACTATTCCGGCCCTTTTCGCCCGGCAATTCCGTCGGGCCAAGAGCAAACTCAATCAAGCCTGCTCAACCGAATCGACCCGTGTCGAGCGTTCCTCCGGGAGGAGGACGTGCGGAAGACTGGCACCTCTAACATCATGTCCATGCAAGCCCTCGCAGAACTCGTCGAAGCCGGAGTACATTTCGGTCACCAGACCAAGCGCTGGAATCCGAAGATGAAGCCATTCATCCTCGAGTCGCGCAATCAAATCCACATCCTCAATCTCGAGGAGACCGTCAAGCAGATCGACACCGCTGCCGAGTTCCTCAGCGACCTTGCCCGCAAAGGGAAGCGCATCCTCTTCGTCGGCTGCAAGCG
>JANOBO010000330.1:0-20047 GCA_031411695.1 Verrucomicrobiaceae bacterium | reverse complement strand
GCTTCAACCAGACCCTGGCCGGCGTGCAGCTCACCGGCGGCAGCCTGGCCAACGGCACGCTCACCAGCGGCAGCACCTTCGACATGCAGGCCGGCAGCGCCAGCGCGGTACTGGCCGGCGCGGCCGGGCTGAACAAGACGACAGCCGGGACGGTGACGCTCAACGGCGCCAACACCTACACCGGTGCCACCACCGTCAGCGCCGGCACCCTGACCCTGGGCGCCAGCAACGTGCTGGCCGACGCCAGCACGCTGGTCGTCGATGGCGGCATCTTCGACATCCACAGCCGCAGCGACACCGTCGCTGGCGTGAGCTTGCGCAACGGCAGCATCACCGGCACCTCGGGCGTGCTCACCAGCAGTTCCACCTTCGACATGCAAAACGGCAGCGTCGGCGCCATCCTGGGCGGCAGCACGGGCCTGAGCAAGTCCACCACCGGCACGGTGACACTTGGCGGCGCCAACAGCTACACCGGCGTCACCACCGTCACACTCGGCACACTCGACCTCAACAAGACCGGCGTGAACGCCATCGTCGGCAATGCCACCGCCTCCAAAGTCACCCCGCAGATCGTCGTCAACGGCGGCACCCTGCGCCTCCTCGGCAACGAGCAAATCCACGACAACCTCTTCATCAACGTCACCTCCGGCACACTCAACTTTAACAACTTCGACGAGACCCTCTACAACCTCAATGTCTCTGGCGGCAGCGTGAACTACGGCACCGGCTCCGTCACTATCGATGACCCCATCTGGTCCGGCGGCTCCAACACCATCTCCGGCAACACCACCTTTGGCTTCCTCAACATCTCCGGCGGCACCAACAATGTGACCGGCACAGGTGGTGGCGGCGCAGGCCAGCTCACCATCGGCACCGTCAGCACCTCCGGCCCCCTTGAGTTCTCCGGCAACAACAACACGCCGACCCTCAACCTCAACTCCGACAACGCCACCGCTGGTCGCGCCCGCTTCCGCGCAGGCAGCACCATCGACCTCATCTTCTCCGGCACCGGCACCTCCACCGGCCTCATCGCCAGCACCGGCGCAGGCGCAAACGCGGGCGAACTCGACCTCAATGGCTCGACCCGCACCTTCAACATTGGCGATGCAGCAGGCTCGCCGGTTGACATGACCGTTTCGGCAAAAATCGTGGCAACCGGTGGCGGTGGCGTCAAAAAGTCAGGCTCGGGGACCTTGGAGTTCACGGCCGTCAACACCTACGACGGTGCCACGACCATTGAGGCCGGTACGTTGCGCATCAGCGATGAAACCAATCTGGGCGCCAATCCCGGTGCCTTTGCTCCCGCTCATCTCACCCTCAATGGCGGAACGCTGAACAACTCGGTGTCCATGACGATTGACGACAGCAACCGCGGGGTCACCCTGGGCGCGAGCGGCGGCACGTTCGACACCGATACCGCGACGACGCTGACGCTCGGCAACGTCATCACCGGCAGCGGTGAACTGAACAAAATCGGCGCAGGTGTCCTTAATCTTGGCAGCACGCCCAACACCTTCACCGGTCGCACGATCATCACCTTGGGCACCATCACCATCGGCAGTGAGGCGGCGCTCGGCAACAATCCTGGCAGCCCGGTCACCGACCAGCTCACCTTGAATGGCGGCACGCTGCAGACCACGGCAAGCTTCGCCATTGATGACCTCAATCGCGGAGTGACCATCGGCGCGGCTGGCGGCACGCTGAACACCGATGCAGCCACCACGCTGACCATCGACAACGCCATCACGGGTGCTGGCACCTTGAACAAGACAGGTGCAGGAATCGCGGTCATCACCAGTGTCGGCAACTCCTACGGTCAGACCATTGTGATGAATGGCACCCTCCAAGTCGGCTACGGCGGCTCGGGTCAGACCGGAACGGGAATCACCACGGTGCAGGCCACTGGCACTCTTGCCGGCACCGGCACCATCCTCGGCGCAGCCACCGTCAGTGGCGTCCTGCGGCCGGGAGATGCGGCGGGCTCTGCGTTAGGAGTGTTGACCTTTTCCAACGACCTGACGCTCTCTGGTACGCCCACATCCTACTTCCAGATCGGAGATCCAAGCCTCGTTTACGACCAAGTCCGCAGCACGCTCGGCATCAGTGTTCTCACCTTGGCGGGATTTGTTGACGCGGGCACCACTTTCTCCGGTGGCTACACCCCGGTGGCCAGCGACCAGTGGTTCCTGTTCAAGGATTGGGCCACCATCATCCCCGGCGGCTTCAATGTCACCACGGATCTCTTCCTCCCGACACTTCCAGGCGGTCTCGATTGGGACAGGTCAACTTTCACCACGAACGGCTCCGTCACGGTCGTCTTCGTGCCGGAACCTAGCCGCATGATGCTGCTCTTCGTCGGTCTTGTCGGACTCGGCTTCCGCCGCCGTCGTCGCGCATGAGGGATTACCCCCCCGCCTCGATTCAACGGCGAAAGAAAGCCCAAATCAGCAACGCGCCGCGAAGCGCACGGAGTGATGCCTCGTGCCTTCGCGACCATTGCAAGCGAGTGCTCGAATCAAGGCTGCTCTCTTTGGCCGGCCATTTTTCACCGGGATTCATCCAGACTCGGCCCATGTATGGACTGCGCTTTGAATGGCAGAAATAGAGGCGGCTAAAAATGACTGTGGCTGAAGTGCGCCAGCACCGGCAGAAATCACAAACCCTGGACGGTGAGCATGGAACCTGCCGCGCGCATCGATCTCGGAGCGCGCCGCACACTGAGATTGACGCGCACGGCTCCCTCACTTTCAGGACCAACGCAGGACAACAAGTGTGAGAGGAGTGCGTGGCGCTGCCACAGCAACAGGTCGGATGCTTTCGCTACAGGATCTCCCATCCGTCTCGGTAGCCGCGTTTCACCATCGCGTTTGCGGCCTCGGAGTTCGGAATCTTCAGGCCTGGGGAATCCCATGTGAGGGACTCGTTCGGGAAGACGCTGGCCAGGCAGCCTAGCAGCACTGCCTCAGTGAGCGGACCCGCGTAGTCGAAGTTGGCGCTCGGTTTCCCCTTCCCCTGAAGGCAGCAATCGATGAAGTCGAACCAGTGGTTGCGCGGCTCGAGCTTTGGATACTTGAAACCCGCAAACTTCCCCCGCGGATACAGCATGGGTGTGCTGCCATGCGGGGCATGGAGGACGCCGTCGGTGCCCACATAGATGCTTCCTTGATCGATGGAAGGCGGCTTCACTCCCGCGGGCGGCACCAGCTTTGCGATGACCTCCGCCGGTGGTTTGTTGTCGCCGTCATACCACGTGACCTTCACCGTTTCACCATCCGTGTGTTTCGTTCCTTTGAATGTGTACTCCACGAGGCCGTTGATGGCCCAGTTCGTTTCATTCGGGGGCACCAAGCCAGATGATCTCACCGAGATGGGTGCGGCCAGATCCAGTGCGCGGAACCAGCCGCTGAACATGTGGCAGCCCATGTCACCCAGTGTGCCTGTGCCAAAGTCGCGCCTGCGCCGCCAATTGCCGGGATGATAGTATCCGGCGATGAAGGGCCGGTCAGTGGCAGGCCCGAGCCACTTCTGCCAATCCAAGCCTTCCGGCACCGGATCCGTCTGTTGCGGCACGGGCTCCATGTCGCCCCACTTCTTGTTCGAAAAAGTATGCACCTCCTTCACTTTCCCAATGGCTCCCATCTGGATCAGCGCCACCGCGTGCCTCTCGGTGAACTCCGATGAGATCTGGATGCCCATCTGCGTCATCACACCTTTCTCCCGCGCGCGGAGCATGAGCTGCCGGCACTCCCACAGATTCTGAGCGAGAGGCTTTTGTCCATACACATGCTTCCCCCGCGCCATGGCCGCCATTCCGATGCTGCCGTGCATGTGGTCCGGCACCGACACATTCACGCTGTCGATCGTGTCGCCTTCCTTCTCCAGCAGTTCGCGCCAGTCTGGGTAGCATTTCACATTTGGAAACTTCGCCCGCACCTTGTCGAAATTCCGCGTGTCCACGTCACAAACAGCGGCCAGCTCCCACATCGGATGATTTGCCATCGCGTCCATGTCCGAAGCGGACATCCCCGAAGCGCCGAATGCCGCATGGCGCAGCTTGCTGTTCGGTGGCGCGGCGCGCAGGCCGCGGGTGACAAAGGGTGCCGTGAGAACCGAGGCAGCCGTCCCCCGAAGAAACGAGCGGCGTGAGATGGATGGAGCGATCATGGATGCAAAGTACGCGCCATGAACTGGCCGCCTAGCACCAATGCCGTCTTTGCAAGAGCGGGCTGGCACGCCCTCGCACCGGAGCCGCTGCCATGCGGCCACCTCCCGCAGCGGCCCTTTGGGAGCGGAACCGGCCCTTTAGGAGCGGAACCGCCCCTCTGGCAGCGGAACTGCCCCTCTGGCAGCGGAACTGCCCCGCTGGCGGCGGAACTGCCCCGCTGGCGGCGGAACTGCCCCGCTGGCGGCGGAACTGGCCCTTTTGGCGGCGGGACCGGCCCTTTTGGCGGGGGAACCGACCCCTATTGGCGCCGGAACCGGTGAATTTGCCGTCGGAGCAGGCGATTGTGCTGGCGGAGCAGGTGATTGCACCGCCGGAACCGGTGATTGTGCTGGCGGAGCAGGTGATTGATTCGTCGGAACCGGTGATGGCGCAGCCGAAGCACGCGAAGGTACCGTGGGGACCGGTGATTGCGTCACCGGAGCAGGTGATTGCCCCGCCGGAGTCGGCGATTCTACCGCCGGCACCTGTGACTTCGCTGCCGGAACCTGTGATTGCGCCGCTGAAGCGAGCGATTGCCTACATGTGGCGGTAAGGCGGAACGGTCCGCGCGGATCACCTCGATTTTTTCGAGTCTCCGGAATCCGACTGCCGCGTGCCTGCCTCGCGATCCAGGGCGAGGAGGCTGGCGGTATCCCCGGCCGCAAGCTTGAGACGCTCCAGCATGTCGCCCACACTCTTTTCCTCCTCCATCTGCTCGTTGAGAAACCACAGCAGCAGGTTCTTTGAGGCGTGATCCCGCACCCTCTCAGCCACCTCATACAGGTCGTTGATCTGCGCCGTCACCCGCTGCTCCTGTTTCAGGCTCTGCTCAAACACATCCACCGGAGAGGCGAAATCATGCTTCGGCTTCTCAATCGCGCTCAGCTCGACCTTCACATCACGATCCGTGAGATACTTGTAAAACTTCAGTGCGTGAACGGTCTCCTCCTTGCTCTGCGCAAACATCCAGCTCGCAAATCCGGCGTAGGGCGTCTGCTCAAACCAAGCCGCCATGGCGAGGTAGGCATAGGAAGACGCCATCTCATTGTTGATCTGTTCGTTGAGGAGCTTGGTGAGGTCGGGGGATAGTGTCATGGCGGCGGAGGCGGTTTTCCCTGATCTACGAATCTGCCATACATGAGGACGCGGTGGGCGGGACAATGACGGTCACGCTTTCGTGTGCTCGCTGATCAAGGCAGCCGCCGCCGCGTCACATGCTTTCGCGGCGTCGGCACCGCCTCGATTGGTGCATGCAAGGACGGCAAATCCCCTCAGCGGTGCCAGCCAGGCAACGCTGTGGTTCATCGTGTTGCTGCCGGTGTGCGTGAGCACCTCACCGCCACCCCACGCTCTTTTCGTCATGCCCCAGCCATACGCATAGGTTTCTCCGGGCCTCGCGGTATGCAGGTGCGCATAGAGCGCAGGTTTCAACAGCTTTCCGGCACCTCGCGCTCCGGCCAGATGATCCGCCACAAATCTGCCCCAGGCTTCGAGCGTGGCGTGGACCGTCCCGGCGGGCCCGATCACAGCCGGGTTGTCCGTGCCCGCTCCGTTCTTCGGCGCCGGGTTGCCGCTCGCGACATGGGGCCACGGCTGGTCGATGGCGCCGATGGTGCCCGTCCCTCCGAAGCCTGCGTCCCTCATCTGCAGGGGTTTGAAGAGCCGCTCGCGCATGAGGTCCTCCCAGACGCCGCTCATCACCTCCTCGATCATGTGTCCGGCCACCACGAAGCCCAGATTCGAGTACAGAAATTTCTCGCCGGGTGCCGACAGCATCTTCGAGCCTGTTGCCATCTTCAAAACCGCAGCGCGATCTTTCAGACCCCTCCACTTCAGATTCGCCGGCAGACCGGATCGGTGAGAGAGCAGTTGCGTCAAGGTCACCGCTGCGAGCGCTGAACCCTTCAAGCCCGCCGCCTTGGGGAACACCTCCATGACCTTGCTGTCCCATCGCAGTTTGCCGGCTTCCACCGCCATGGCGGCCAGCGTTGCCGTCATCGCTTTCGTGTTTGAGCCGAGGTGCCAAAGGTCATCCGCCGTCACCGCGACACTTGTGCCCGCCTTCCGCACGCCCACTGCGGCTCGCGCCACGATGCCCTCCGTCGTGACGATCGCTCCGGCCAATGCCGGCAGCTCGTGCTTGTCGCGAATCGGCTGCAGCAACATCTGGATCACACGCTCGTCCGCGCCGCGCGCTGATCCACAGGCGCCGATCACGGCCACGGCCGGCAGTCCGGCCAGGAATTGTCTTCGGTGGAGTTTCATGTTTGGAGGAGCTTCATTTCCCTGACCACACAACCGCTGATCTCACGCCCGGTCGCGCCTCGCCACCGGGGATGATGATCGCGCCGTTCCACACGACGGCGTTCGTCGTCACCAGTGAGAACGGCACATCGCCCTCCACTGTCCACCCGTCTCTGACCGGCTCGTAGCCGAGCACTCCACGCGGAAAGCCCGGGTGTTTCGACTTCGGCTCGAAATCCACCTGCGCGCCATCATCCCCGCCGATCACGATCAATCGCCCGTTCACCAGAGGCAGCGGGGACGGCGCGGCGACTGCGGCACGCGGAAGATCGCGCAGTTGTTGCCAGCCCTTTCCGGGCGAGAACTTCCACGCATCTTTCAGCCACTCGCGCACGGGCTTTCCATCCGCGCCGGGCTTCAAGGCCGCTCCGCTGAAGACATAAACCGCGCCGTCATGCGCTCCGCACGCTGCGAGGATGCGTCCGGCGCCAGGCAGGGGGCCCTGCGTCTTCCAGCCTGCATCGAGGTGCGCGAGATCCAGCGACCACAGAGCATTCATCCCCTCCGTCGCATCAGGCCGCTCAATCCCGCCGCAGATAAAGACCGTCGTGCCGAGCCGCGCGCCAGTCATGAAAGCACATGGCATCGGAAGCGGTGGCAACGACGAGATGTGAGTCGTCTTCCCGTTCCATCGCAGCAGCAGCACCTCACGGAAATGCTCCCTTGCATCGCCGCCGCCAATGATGACGACGCCGGCATCGGTGGTGATGGAAACGCCGTAGCCGTTTGCCTTCGGCAGCGTGCCGGCGTTCAGCCAAGCGCCGTCCGCACTCGGCAGGACCCAGATGTCCGCATGCCACTTCTTCGTGCCGCCTTCCCATGGCTTCTTGTCCGGAAAATTGGTGCCGCCCGCGACGATCAGCGCGCCGTGACTCACCCCGGCGAACGCTCCGGCGAAACCGTTGGCGTCAGGGAGCGATGGCAGCTCCTTCCACTCCAGCGCGATGGCCGCCGCCTGGAGAAGGTGCAGCATGCAGAAGAGGAGAGTGCGGGTGCGATGCATCGTTCAGTCACGGATTCTGCGCAGTTGCGATCATGCAGTCGAGATCAAAAGCGGTCATTATGGATGACGAGACAAAGGTTCCTGGATCGCCGCAAGATCAACGGCGGCGCGTGCTTATGATGGAGGGAGACGGCGCGTTGCTTTGCCTTCCATCACTCACGCCAGTTCACAATCATGAAAACATTCCTATCCAGATTCATTCTCGTTTCGGTGCTCTTGATGCCGGTCTCACGCTCGATGTCTGAAGAAGCGCCTGCATTTCGCGACCTCTTCAATGGCAAGGATCTCACGGGCTGGGTGGATGTGAACACGAGCAAGGAAACGTGGAGCGTCAAAGACGGCATCCTCGTCTGCACCGGACTGCCGATCGGTGTCATGCGCAGCGAGAAGCAATACGAGAACTTCATCCTGCACATCGAGTGGATGCACACGCAGGCTGGCGGGAATTCCGGCGTGTTCGTGTGGAGTGAGGGTGTTCCCGCGCCGGGAAAGCAACTGCCGAAAGGAATGGAGGTGCAGATGCTCGAGCTGGAGTGGCCGAAGCTCCATCCCACAAAGGACGGCCAGCCGAACCATCCCGGCTACGTCTCAGGTGAGCTTTTCGGCGCCAACGGGCTCGAGGGGATCCCTGACAACCCACGCGGCAGCCGCAGCATGTCATTCGAGATGCGCTGCAAGGGGAAGGGCGAATGGAACACGTATGACGTCGTCTGCGTGGACGGCACGGTGAAGCTTTCGATCAACGGCAAGTTCGTCAATGGCATCAGCCAGTCCACCGTTCGGAAAGGCTATCTTTGCCTCGAGTCAGAAGGCGCGCAGATTCATTTCCGCAACATCAAGATCCTGGAACTCCCCGGCGGAAGAGTGACGCCGGAGCAGACGGCCGCGCCTTTCAAATAACCGGATCGCCCGTCGGGCCGCGCGCCATCCATGCGCGGCCATGCGGAGCACCGGGCTACTTGGCTCGTGCGCGCTTTACCAAGTCCTCGACCTCCTGCGTGATCCGCTCCTCCACCGCCTCCGTGTAAGGTGCGCGGTGGCCGTACTCATACATGCCGGTCACTCCCTCATAGCCGCCTTCCTTCAAAACACGCAGGGATGGCACATAGCTGAGCAGGTTGTTGTTGTAACCGCACACCCACGTCGTGTCCCAGCCATACAGCGCTTTGAACTTCAGGGAGTAATCCACCACCGTCTCCCCAGTCAGCGCGATGAGTGTGAACTCGCTGCCGAAACTCCAGACCTGAACCGGATACTTCACCCGATCCGGGGGCGCTCCGAGCGTCTCATGCTGACGGATGAAATGCTCGAACTCACGCTTCGGCATTCCCGTGAGATTTGGCGCGCGTTGCTTCAGCTCCTCCAAAGTCAGCCCCGGCTGCAGCATCAGCTCCGCCTCGCTCATCGCCGCGCGGATCGGGCCGCGCAGCGGGACCATCTTCGCCGCGACCACCTGGCGCACCGCTTCCGCGAGGATGTCGCCATATTGGCTAGCGAGCTTGGTCGCCTCCTCATCGCTACCGCGGATGCGCGGCAGAGGATTTGCATCGCCCCCACAGTTCTGCACAAACATCGCCACCGATCCAGGGTGCGATCTTTCCAGCTCGAGCTGCGCAAAGCCCGCGTAGTCCCCGCTGATGCTGAGGCCGCCCAGCGCCGTCGTGTGGCACGAGTATCCGAACACGATGGCCTTCAAGTCCCCTCCGGCCTTCACTGCGATCACCGGCACATCCTGATCTACCTGCCCGCCGAGCGCGCGGCTCTCCGGGCCGCGCGAGCGTCTCCTGTTCACCGCCACCCCCGCCAGCCCCTGCTCGAACTCAAGCGTCGCAGGCGCGAGCCGCGAGATCGCAGCGCCGATCACCTCTTCGTACTTCGCGTACACCATCGCCGTGTAGCGATTCCTTGCGCCCGCCTCGTCGGGCGTGAGTTCATAGTACAACCACAGCACATCTTCCGTCACAGGACACGAGTGATTGTGTGACGTGTTTAGGATCAGGCGCTCCCTCGGGATGCGATGCTTCTCCAACGCAGCCTTGGCGATCACCGCGACCATCGTCTCGCTCAGCCCCACCAGATCGGCCGTCACGAGCACCGAGGTCGCGCCGGAGTCATCGCGCAAGGCCAGCGCCTTGACCCAGATCGCGTGCTCCACCCGTTGTGACATCCGCGTCTTGCCCCCGTAGCCAGCCAACGGCACGGACTCGGCCGGCGTGATGTCGGCTCTCCCCACGCCGGCCTCCCAGCCTGCGGATGCAGGAGATGCGGCGAGCAAGATCAGCGCGATCATCGTCCTCATGCCGCGTCCGCTTCCGGCGGTGTTGTTTGCGCGGCGAGGAAAATGGGGTCGTGAAAGTGGGTTCGTGTTCATCGCGGTCATTTTTGAAACGCGGACAAACGGTGCGTCTTCGCACTCCATGCAAATCGAAATACGGCCGGGTGACGGCAGTGGAGAGGCAAGATCGGCGCGCGTGCGGCCCGTCACTTCGCCGACAGTCGCAGTTGTCGTGCAAGCCGGCGCGACGCATGATCAGTGCCTCCACCTCACCCGGACAAACCATGCGTCACTTCATTCTCTTCTGTCTTGCCAGCGCGACGGCGGTCTCGGCCCAACAGCCACCGTATGATGTTTTCCCGGCGGCCGCCCCGCCGTATTACCGCGTGCGCCACGAGGCATCGACAAAGCCCGGGGAGCTCATCTTCCCTGCCAGCTACACCGTCTGGCTGCCGCCCTCTGTGAAGGTCTTGCGCGGCGTCATCGTGCATCAGCACGGCTGCGGACAGGGCTCGTGCAAGTCCGGGCTCACGGGTGCCTTCGATCTGCATTGGCAGGCCCTGGCGCGGAAGCACGACTGCGCCTTGCTCTCGCCTGCCTATGAGCAGCTGGACAAGGCCGACTGCCAGATGTGGTGCGATCCGCGCAATGGCTCCAGCGCCGCGTTCATCAAGGCACTTGGCCACCTCGCGGAGAACAGCCGGCATCCCGAGCTGGCCATCGTGCCGTGGGCGCTGTGGGGGCACAGTGGCGGCGGGCATTGGGCGGGCGGCATGGTCTTGATGCATCCCCAGCGCGTCGCGGCCGCATGGCTGCGGTCCGGCGTGCCCATGCTCACGGCTGGTGCGGACCGCACGACGATCAAGACGCACACCGTGCCTGATGACGCGCTGGCGGTGCCGCTCATGTGCAATCTCGGCACCCAGGAGGGCGTCACCGTGAAGGAAGGACGCTTTGCCGGCGTCTGGCCCGCGAACGAAAATTTCTTCACTGCGGTGCGGGCCAAGGGCGGGCTGGTCGGCGTCGCGGTTGATCCGCTCACCGCGCATGAGTGCGGCAATCAACGCTACCTCTCCATCCCATGGATCGATGCGTGCCTCACCGCACGCTTGCCATCAGCGGCTGGCGCGGCGCTGAGGCCGATGCCCGCGCAAGATGCCCACTTTGCCACGCTGTCTGGTACGGAGGCCGTCCCTGCCGCAGAGTTTACGGGTGACAGATCCAAGGCCATCTGGCTGCCGAATGCCGACATCGCCGCGAAGTGGCAGCACTATGTCAAAGACACCGCCGTTCCCGACACGACACCACCGCCACCGCCTGCGGACATCAACCTGAAGACGCAAGGCAACGACAAGGTCGTGCAAATTGAGATCACCTGGGATGGCCGCGCTGATTTGGAGAGCGGCCTTGCCCGCTTCATCATCGAGGAGGACGGCAAGCCCATCGCCACCGTGCCGGCGGATGCGGAGAAGGCGAAGAACCCCTTCGGCCGACCCATCTTCCAAGGCCTGCAATTCAGCGACACACCGAATCAACCGTTGGTGCAAATGAAGTTTGCGGGCACCACGACTGGCGGCCCGCATCGCTACACCGTGCGTGCCGTCAACACTGTCGGCTTGAAGTCGAAGGAGTCTCCAGCATCGCGCGGATCAGATGCGGCTGAAGCACGGCCCGGTCCTCCAGCCGCACGTTGAACCGCGTGTCAGGCTGCATGGCCTGCTGAGGGAGTCGTCGTCTGATGGCGTTGCTAGTCTCTGATCAATGCATCCCGGCTGATGCTATTGCTCACTCTCGCCGCCACGCCGCCTCACTTCAATTCCTGCGCCATCTGGAGCAGCGCGTTCATCAGTTTCACCGCCGCCTGCGGCTCGGTGTTGTTCGTTCCGGGCCATGTCTCATAGCCGCCGAGTTCAAAGTGGCGTGGCGTGGGCATGTAGCCGTAGTAGCCATGAGCGAGCTCGACCATGAACGACTTCGCGAAGGGACTGCGCTTGCGGAACTCGACGCCCGTCTCCGCAAAGGTCTCGCATGGAGACGAGCCGATGCAGATCTCGCCGATGCGCAGGACCTGCGCGGGGAATTTCGTTTCGGGGCTGGCTGCCGCGAGTCGTTGCACGCGCCCGGCGTAGGCCAGCGGCAGGTCAGCCTTGCCGCCTTGGATGCGCGGGGCTTTCGCCTCCGTTTCTTTTGCCCACGCCACGAGGTCTTCGGGAACTGTGCGCCACTTCACATCAAGCTCGCGATACCGTGCCGCGAGCTGGGCGCTTTCTTGCCACTTCACCTTTGAAAGCGCGGCGTTCACCTTCGCCGCGGCATCCTCCGCCACGTGACGCATCTGCTCGTATGGTTTCTTGCGCGGATGCGGCGTGCGGAAGTTGATGTTGTTCGCATCGCCGCTCGTGCCGTTTGCCATCAGTGCGACAAAGGGAGGATCATCCCCTCCGGCGTCCTGCAGCTTCTTCATCGCCTCGCAGTACATGCCGAAATAATCTGCGGAGATGTCTGCGCCACGCACCCCGCCGACGTAATGCAGGGAGTAGGCCGAATAAACCGAGATCATCCTGCCGCCCGGCTCGCGCAGGGCGATGAAGCTGATCGTGGGATCAGGCTCGCCGGCGGGCTCGACCAGCGCAGGATTCCCGGCGCCTGGGTTCATCTTCACCTTGTCGATTTTCCCGAATGGATTCGGCGGCATGGAGCCTTCCTTCAGAAACCAGCGGCGGATATGCACATGCTCCGGTACATCAACCGTGCCAAAGGCGACCTCCGCCGGGCGCAGCAAGTTCACCGCGCGCCGCACGCCGTCCGCGATGCGCCGGGCGACGAACCTTTGGTAAGCGGTCAGCTCCAGCTCGGATGAATAGGTGCGGACCGGGCCGCCGAGCGCGTTCGCGGCTGAGTGCGTGTGGGTGCAGGAAATGAGCACGTTTGCAGCCGGGATGCCGGTATCCTTTTCGATGAACTCGCGTGCGGCGAGGGACACACTGCGGTGCAGCCCGAGCAGGTCGCAAACCACGAGGGCCAGCTTGGTCTTGCCATCATCAAGCACGAGGCAGCGAGCGTGAAGCTCATCATGAATGTGCGTGCAAGGATAGGGGGAGAATCCTCCCACCACCTCGCCGCCAAGATCTGGAGTGATGTTACTGGTAGCCGCGCCGGCTGACAGTGCGGCGGGGGTGGAGGTGGCGGCGAGGTGAACCGCGGAGAGGACGAGCGAGAAGAGAAGTGCGCGCATGAGAGTGAAGTCTATACAGGGCTCGTGCGCGCTTTTTGTCGGCCCGGTTGCATGTTCTGCGCGGATCGTGGGCGACAAAAAAACCCGGACCAGCGATGCTGGTCCGGGTTTGATTGAGTGCCGCATGCCGCTGGCGGCTCCCGCGAAAGCTAGGCTTTGTAACCTTCGCGATAGCCGGGGCGGGCGATGAACTTGTTTGCCGCTTCGACATTTGTGACCTTCATGGCCTTCGTGTCCCATTGCACCATCTGTTGGGAGCGGACTGCGAGATTGCCGAGGAGCACGAACTCCGTGAGCGGCGCGGAGTAGTCGAAGTTGGAGCTGGGAAGGCCGCCATTCACGATGTGGTGCGCCCACTCGCCCTGCGGGTTGTTCGGCAAGACGCTGCGGGTTTCGGTCTTCTTGATCTTGCCAGCCTTCATGTCGAGGCGGACCTGGGTGAACTTATCGAGCGGATACACGGCGGGGCTGGCGCAGTAGGCATCGCCTTCAAAGATGCAGCCGTCTGTGCCGATGAACATCATGCCGCTGCTGGCCTTGTTGAAGGTGGCCTCGGGGATGTCGGGATGGCGCTCGGGCTTGTTTGGCTTCCCATCCTTCATGCCGTCCTGCCAGGTGACCTTGATGGCGGGATGTTTCCCGGCGGGCATGTGATAGACGAGGCTGCTCCACATCGGCGCGGTGAGGTCGGTGATCTCACCGCTTTGAACCTCGATCTTCTCAGGGATGAGCTGGCCGAGGATGCTGAAGGTGGCGTCCATGATGTGGCAGCCCATGTCACCGAGCGCGCCGGAGCCGAACTGCCACCAGCCGCGCCAGTTGAAGGGATGCACGCTGTTGCCGCGCTTGTTCTTCTGCGTGTCTTCGGGCGAGAGATCGAGGTCGAAGTGCGGCTCGAGCGGCTCGCAAGAGAGCCAGCCGTCCCAGTCAAAGCCTGCGGGCGCGTCGATGAGCTTCTTTTTGATCGGTCCCTGCGGCCAGATGGGGCGGTTTGTCCAAAGGCGGATCTCCTTGAGGGTGCCGATGACGCCCTGCTCGATCCATTCCTTGGCCATGCGCTGGCCATCCAGGGTCCGGCCTTGATTGCCCATCTGGGTGACGACGCCGGCATCCTTTGCCGCCTGATGCAGGCCGCGCACTTCGGAGATGTAATTGCACAGGGGCTTCTGCACGCAGACGTGTTTTTTGTGCTTCAACGCCCACATGGCGGCGATGTAGTGCGTGTGATCAGGCGTGGAGACGATCACGCCGTCGATCTCATTGGCCATGGTGTCGAACATCTTGCGGAAGTCCGTGAACATCTTCGGCGCGGGCGGCGTGCTTTCTCCGGAGTCGCGGTGATGGGTGTCGCGCTTGTGCGCGGCTTCATCGAGCCGCTTCTGGTCCACATCCACCATGGCGACGATGTTGTGCGTGAGGGTGACCATGCCGGTGTCTGCCAAGCCTTTGCCGTTGGCGCCGATCTGGGCGAGGTTCAGCTTCTTGCCTGCGGCGTTCTGGCCTTTGAGCAGAAGGTTCGGACCGCTGAATGCTCCTGCGGCAAGTGAGGCGGAGGCTCCGAGGAAGCGACGACGAGAGTAGGGGTGGAATGACATTGGCGTTGTGTTTGGTAAGGTTGAAGGCGCGGATGTTAGTTTGAGAACGATGCGTTTCAAACTTTACTCTCGGCTGAATTCTGGATAAATCTGTGCCTCCGCTTCATTTAATCCCGGTTCAGTCACGACACCCTCCTTCAATCGACACCATGAAAATCCGCCGTATCTGCCTCATGCTCGCCGCACTGTTCTGCGCGGGCCAGCTTGCCCAAGCCGACATTCTGATCTTGAAGAATGGCGAGAAGAAGGAGGGCACCATCATCGAGGAGAAGCCCGATGCCGTCCGGATGAAGTACAAGATCACGCCGAAGATCTGGGACGACAAGGACTTCGCGCGCTCTGAGATCCAGCAGATCATCCGGCAGCGGCAGGAGGAGATCGAGATCGTGGAGCTGCGCAAGCTGCTCCCCACGGAAGACATGATGAGCGCCGATCAGTACGAGCAGATCATCCAGGACAAGCTGCGGCCGTTTTTGAACAAGTACCCAGGCACACCCGAAGCCAAGAATGTCGAGGCCATCATCAACGAGTTCCAGGCGGAGAAGGACAAGGTGGTGGCGGGGCAGTTGAAGATGGAGGGCCAGTGGCTGCCCGCCGAGATGGTGAAGCGGGACGACTACAACATCCAGGCCTACAAGGTGCGCAGGGAGATGGTGAAGAAGGCCGCCGAGCAGGACTACACCGGCTCGCTGCGCCAGTTCGACAGGCTGTCCGACCTCGAGTCCGGCTATCCCGCATCCCTTCAATATGTGAAGGCCATTCCCGAGGCGATCGAGATCATGACCAAATATGAGTCGGCACTCACCAAGATGCTCGCCGAGCAGCCCATCTTGCAAAAGGGACGTGACGACAGCCTGAAGAAGCTCGTTGAGCCGGATCTTGGCCGCACGAAGGCTGCGGTCGCCAGGGATGTGTCCGCGTGGAAGGTGGCTTACGACGCTGAGAAGAAGTCCAAGGTGCGGTGGCTGGTGCCCTACAAGTACGATCTGAAGTCATTGCAAGAGGCGTTGAAGGTACTGGTCACCGAGCGTGGCAAGCTGCAGCTCATCGACCTCGCGAAGCTCGAGGCGCAAAACGAGGCGCTGACAAAGTCACTGCGTTATCTGGCTGATGAGAATGTGATCGAAGCCGAGGCCGCGCTGAAGTCAGCGCAGGCGGTCGGCCTCAAGGACAGCTCGCGCACGATCTCGACTCTGCACACACGGATCGTCTCCCTGAAAACGCAGCAGGCCAAGACGAAGAACCTGAACCGCACCTTCGGCGCCGGCTCCACTGCGGTTGGCGCCGGGACGGGTGCCATTCAGGATGACCGCGTGGCGCAGGCCATGGCCGCCGCCGAGCAGACCAAGGAGGCGAAGAAGGCGGACGCGGAAGATGCCGACGCGAAGGCTGACGAGAAGAAAGACGCCAGCGCGAAGACCAAGGCGAAATCGCAACGCGTGAAAGCGGCCTCGGACACCGCGACCGTTGCACCGGTGGAGGAGAGCAACACCCAGACCTACATGCTCATGGGCGCGTTTGTCGTCATCATCATCCTCGTCGGCGCGATGGTGATGCAGAAGAAGAAAGCCAAGTAGGCGGGACCGCCGGGCATTCAAAGAGCCGGAGCCATCACCTGAGGCTCCGGCTTTTATGTGTCTGGGCGGCGGTACCCGTTCCGGATATTCACACGCGGGAGCTGCCGGGCCGCACGATGTGCACCGCAGCGCTCTGCGCGGAAGTCACGGCCTTGATGGCGTGGATCGGCGTTTCTCAAAACGGTGCAAGGCAGCCAAGAAGGGTGAAAAACGCGCCTACCCATGTTGCGTCGCCGCCGAAAAGGACAAGAAGATCTGCGAGAAGCGCAACAAGTAGCGTGCGGTCCACGAGCCCACGCGAAGCACAGGAGAGGGCTAGCCTGCCGGAACGGGGCTGGCCTTCGCCTTGTGGGGACCTCGGCACCGCGTCCGCCGTTTCCACTTCATGCGCCGCACATCGAATAGCCGTTAGGCGGTAACGTCAGAAGATTTAGAACAAGCAACCTCCCCCCCACACCCCCAAGCCAAAATCATGAAACGCATCTTATCAATCCTAGCCCTCACCGCCGTATTCGGCATCGCGCTGCCATCCACCGCAGACGCAGCACCGGACCGGAAGGGGAAAAGCAAAGGAAAGTCATCGCAGGTGTCCAAGAAGGGCGACCGCGACCGCTCTTCGTCCATGGCCTCGCGCGGCAGTCGCGGATCGTCCCGGTCCTATGGGCGCAGCGGTGGCAGTTCGTATCGCTCCTCCCCCGGCATCGTGACAGCCCGCTCGCGCGGCTACCATAGCGCCCCGCGCCACGCGGTCAGGTACGCGCCAGTACACCGCCACTATCACGGTCGCAGCCCGCTGCTGTTTCAGATCCTGCGCCGTCTCTGATCCGGGCGCCCCAATGGCCCCGTCCGATGGCAGCCTCCGCGAGGGGGCTGCCATTTTTACTTTCGCGCAGCTCAGAGATCCCCCTCCTCAGTCCCCGTTTGATTCGAAAAAGATGAGGACGGTCGAATCGCCGCGACATGGCATCTAAGTCATGCCTGCTGCGACGGAGATGCCTCTGCTGTCTCACAAACGCACGCCCGCTAAGAGCAGCAGTTTCATCGTGACGAAGTAGAGCACGACCGTACCGGTGATGCAGATGCCGAGCGCGGGCCAGAAGGAAATGCCCTTGTTTAGCAGCCACGGCAGCACAAGGAACATCGGCAGCGTGGGCAGCACAAACCAGAACGTGCCAAAGGAATGCCGCGCGATGAGCGGCGCATCCCTCTGCTCCATATACAGCCAGATGAACGCCAGCAGTGAGGTGAGCGGCAATGAGTGAATGATGCTGGCGGCAAAGTTGTTCCGCTTGGCCACCTCCGTGACTGTGGCGATGACGGCGGCGCTGAGGAAAAGCTTGATGAGGTATTGGGTCATGGTGCCTGGATGTGGGGTGTGTGAGGAAAACGCTGCCGCGCGCTCATTTCCCCAAGCAGCCGCAGTGCATTCAAATCTACGAGCGTCGTGGCTTCGCTGTCGGCCAGGCTGGTGTGGCCGGCCGTCGAAGCGTCGTTCACTCAAGCGCAGCGCGACCTGCACCACACCAGTTCCTGACTTCCAGGCGATGAGATCACGAGCCTTCCTCGAAGGCTTTCACTCATCACACGTGCATGCGTACTCCGCGTGGTTGCAGCCTTTGCAGTTGTAGAGCAGGACCTTGATGCGGAAGTTCTTCGACTTTGCATCCGCCGTGCCTTTGACTTGCACGACGACTTGGTAGCCTTCGCCTGCCGGCAGCGGGGCTTTGGAGACGAGGAGGTTGCCTTTCTTTTCAAATTCCAGCTTGGCCTTGCCGCTGGGAGCCTCGGCGGTGGCGGTGACGACCTGCGCGGAGGCGGGCTGGGCCTTCATGGCGGCGTCGTAGAAGGCGATGCTGATGGTGCGGTCTTTCTCGACGAAGAACTCGGCGTTCTGGCCGCTCAATTCGAGCACGCGGCCTTTGCGCGGCCCGGCCTTGACGTTTTTTTCGGCAAGAGCGGGTGCGATGGCGAGGGCGGTGATGGTGAGGATGTGGAGCAGTGTTTTCATGGTGTGTTTGTTTGGTGTTTGGTTTTTCGTTCAAGCCACTCGTAGAGCAACGGCACGACGAGCAGGGTGAGGAAAGTGGAGGTGATGATGCCGCCGATGACGACGGTGGCGATGGGGCGCTGCACTTCCGCGCCTGCGCCGGTGGCGAGCGCCATCGGCAGAAAGCCGAGCGAGGCGACGAGCGCGGTCATGAGCTTGGGGCGCAATCGCGTGAGCGTGCCTTCGACGACGGCATCGCGCACGCTGCGGCCTTGCTCGCGTAGCTGGTTGATGAAGCTGATGAGCATGATGCCGTTCAGCACCGCGATGCCGCTAAGCGCGATGAAGCCGACGGCGGCGCTGATGGTGAATGGCATCCCGCGCAGATGCAGCGCGAAGATGCCGCCGGTGACGGCAAGCGGCACGCAGAGAAAGATGAGCGCGGCTTGTTTGAATGATCCAAAGCTCAGGAAGATGAGCACGAAGATCAAGGCGAGCGCGAGCGGCACGACGATGGTGAGACGCGCCTTGGCTTCTTGCAGGTTCTTGAACTGGCCGCCGAACTCGAAGTAATAGCCGTCGGGGAATTTTACTTTTTCGCGGATGAGCCGCGCGGCCTCTGCGACGAAGCCTGCGGTGTCGCGCCCGCGCACGTTGATGAGCACGGAGACGCGGCGCTGGGTGTCCTCGCGGGCGATTTGATTCACTTGATCGACGAGCTTCACTTTGGCCACCTGACCGAGCGCGAGCAGGCTGCCTTGCTCGGTGCGCAACGGCAGCCGCTCCATCGCGCTGAGATCGGCGCGGCGGTCTTCGGCGAGACGCACGATGATGGGTGTGCGGCGGTTGCCCTCGATGAGCGTGCCGACTTCCGCGCCGGCGAGCGCGGTTTCGATGAGGCGGTTCATGTCGTCGGCGTGAACGTTGAGTTTCTGCATGGCCTCGCGGTCGGGCTGAATCTCGATCATGGGCACCTTGCCGATGGCATCGAACTCGGTCTCGCGGCCACCGGGCAGGCTGTTCAACACAGCGGTGACTTCTCCGGCGAGGCGTTCGAGTTCGTCGTAGTTCTCGCCGAAGATTTTGCACAGCAGGTCGGCGCGCGCTCCGGCCATGATCTCATTGAAGCGCATCTGGATGGGCTGCGAGACGAGGATGTTCTGCCCGGGCACCTGATCGAGCAGACGCTTCCGCATCAGATCGCCGAGCGCTTCCTTGGCGATGGGCTTGCCGTTCACCTGCCGCCACGATTCGCGCGGCTTGAGCATGACATAGGTGTCGGAGACGTTCGGCCCCATCGGGTCGGAAGCGATCTCGGCGGTGCCGATGCGGGAGAAAATATCGACTGCCTCGGGGAACTCACGTCGCAGGATGGCCTCGCTCTGTTTTTGCAAATCGACGGATGAGGAAAGGCTGGCGCTGGAGCTGCGGATGAGCTGCAGCGTGAGGTCACCCTCGTCGAGCTGCGGGATGAACTCCGCGCCCATGCGCGAGAGGATGACAAGCGACCACGCGAAGAGCGCAAACATCGGCAGCACCACGAGCCAGCGGAAGCGCAGACCGAAGGTGAGCAGCGGCGTGTAGATGCGCTTGGTCAGCGTGACGAGCCAGTTGTCCCGCTCCCGGATCTTCCCGCAGAGAAGGTAGGAGCACAGCACTGGCATGAGCGTGAGCGCGAGCACCAGCGAGCCGCCGAGCGCGAGCATGACCACGACGGCCATCGGCTTGAACATCTTCCCCTCGATGCCTTGCAGCGCGAGGATGGGCAGATAGACGACGGTGATGATGAGCACGCCGAAGAACATGGGGTTCGCCACTTCCTTCGCCGACTTCAAGACTTCCTGCGCCCGCTCCTGCACGGTGAGCC
>JANOBO010000329.1:0-13715 GCA_031411695.1 Verrucomicrobiaceae bacterium | reverse complement strand
CAGGCAACCGCCTCGGCCATGCCTATCTCATCACCGGGCCGAAGGAAGCGGACCGCGAGGGCTTTGCCACAGCGTTTCTCAACCTGGCCTCTGGCGCGAAGTGGAAGACGCTGGAGGAATGGCAGCAGCACGCGGTGCATTTGGTGCGGCCTGAGAGCAAATCGCGCCGTGTCACCACCGATGCCATTCGCGAGCTGGAGCGCGGCCTGAACATGTCTTCCGGGCCGGAGGGTCACAAATTTGGCGTGATCATCGACGCCGAGCGCATGATGCCGCAGGCGCAGAACGCCTTTTTGAAAACGCTGGAGGAGCCGCCGCCGCGCACGCTGCTCCTGCTGTTGACCGCGCAGCCGCAACAGCTCCTGGACACCATCCGCTCCCGCGTCATCGAGATCCCGCTGATCGCTCCGGACACCGCCCGGGTCTTCAGCGCGCACGAGCAGAAGCTGCTCGCCGTGCTCGAGAAGCTCTCCACGCGGCCGACCGGTTCCCTGGCGGGAGCGTTCGCCTTGAAAAAGGAATTCCAGGAGATCCTCGAGGAAGTGCACGAGGACATCAAAAAGGAGATGGAGGACGACTTCGAGCGCGAGCGCGACCACTACGCGAAGACGACAGACGGCTCGTGGCTCAAGCACCGCGAGGAGCAAGTCGAGGCGAACATCGAGTCTGCCTACCTCATGCAACGGGATGCGCTGATGGATCTGCTGCTCTCGTGGATGGGCGATGTGGTGCGCCAGCAAGTCGGCGCGGAGCACCTCGACATCCGGCCCTACCAGAGCGCCACCGCCGCGCTGGCCCAGCGCTGGACCCCGGCGGAGGCCGGGAAGCGCCTCCGCATCCTGCGCAAGCTCGAGCAACATCTCCACACCAACGTCAATGAAGGCCTCGCGCTCGAGGTGTCGTTCGTCTCCGCGTTTGGGTGATCACCCCGGCGGATGGGCTTCCAACCCGTCAACGATCCGAGGCTTCCAGCGTCCGGCCGTGAGGATCAGGTCCGAGGCTGCAAGCCTCCATCCGCCGGCGGCCGGGGATGTGCATCCTCTGCTCGGTTTTTCGTGGCAGAGCGACATCGGCTAAATCACGCCGCGCTCAGTTTCAACGGAAACGCAGGACACAGCCCTGATGCTTCCGCAGCCACTTCGGGAGCGCTTTTCAGAAAGAAGAACATCCGCCCCTTGCGATCGCACAGCCAGACTTCGTCGGCTCCTGCTTCAAAATAGAGCGCTTTCTTCTCGTCCATCTCGGCGCGCGTGTTCGCGGCTGAGAGAATCTCCACGCAGATTTCCGGCGCGATAACGAGCAGGTCGTTGTTTACCGCGCGCCGACGGCGGGCCTGGGAAATCCAGGCAGCGTCTGCTCCCTTGATGCCTTCGGAGGTGGAGATGCGGCACTCGCCGAGCGCCTTTCCTTCAGGGAGGCAGCGGTGCAGCGCCCGAACGATCTCGGATTGAAATCCAGCGTGACCAAAGCCAGGAACAGACATCATAAGCACATGACCGTAACGGTCGGTTTCGACGCTGCAGTTGAGCGCCGCGATTTCGGGATCAACGACCATTTCCGCCCATCGCGCCAGATTGAAGGCGTGCTGATCGGTGATCGAGGGCAGGTCCAGAATGGGCGGCATGACGGAACGAAATTAAGGGTGTGAAGTTGAAAAGCAAGGCTCACCGCCGAATGCTACCGCTTCAACTCCGGCGCGATCTTCATCGACCGCCATTCTGCGTCCGTGATCCAGCCGCCTTCGATCTGCACGATCCCGACCAGCGCGCGCGGCGTTTCCTTGCCGAGGTAGATGTCGCTGCGGGTTAAGGTGATCGTGAGGGCGCCTTCTTTGCCGAGCTTCACGGGCTGCGGTTTGTCGGAGTCGATCCAGCCGTCTTCGGTGAAGAAGATTATCTTTGCGGCGCTCTCGCCCGTGAGCTTTCGCGCCGCAGGTGATGCAGGCGCGAGCGTGAGGGTGACGGACTGACCCTTCTCGACAGCGGTGGCTTTCCACGCATCGGTTGATCTCGCCACGCGGGCGCGCTCTTGTTCAAAACGGGCGCGCCACTTCTCATCGTGCGCGGCGGCTTCATGGTTCACAGGAAGCTCCAGCGTCACATCGCCGAAGCCCGGGTGACACGTCTTCGCGCACACCATCCAGGAGGCTTTCCCCGCGAGACGCACGGTGTCGCCCGCCTGCAGATTCGCGGGCGGCGTGATCTTCACCGGCAGGAGCACATCGCGCTCGAAGCCCTGCGCGCGGATCTGGAACATGAGCACCGACTCCGGCTCCGGCCATTCGATCTCGCCTGCCTTGAAGCCCGGCGGAAGCTCCCACCGGATGCTCGTGGGCACGCCGACGATGCCGGGAAACTTCCAATAGCTGTGGTAGCCCGTGCCGTGGCGCAGATGCAGCCCCACATAGAACGGCCGGCCCGGCTGCACAGAAGTGACTTCGCTAACGAGCGTTAATTCCAACGGCTTTTCCGCCCCGCACACACAGGCTGCGAGCAGGATCAAGGACCCCGAAACAAGGAGGAGGAAACGTTTCATCCCCGAAGCCTGCCTTCACTGCACGGCCCCGGCAAAGGGAAACGCATCGCACGAAAGTTGTGACGGCCGATTTCAGCATTGGCATCGTTTGACTCAGGCCGTACTCTCGCGGCACATCGCTTTTTTCCCATGACAAAATGGTACCTCGATCTCGTCCTCGGCGCACCCCGCTTCGCCTTCAGTTACAACCAGGCATCCGGCCGCCGTGGCGTGGGCTGCAGTCCGCGGCTCATCATCGCGGCGCTCATGATTCTCGGCGCGGTCGCCTCGTATAACTTTGGCACCACCGAGTACAAGAATGAATTCACCGGTCGCGTGCAAAAGCTGGCCCTGCCCACCCCCGAGCATGAGATCGCGATGGGCCTGCAGTCCGCGCCCCAGATGATCCGCGAGTTTGGTGGCGAGATGCGTGATCCGAAAGCGCAGGCGCTCGTGTCCCGCGTGGGAGAGCGGCTCATCAGCGGCACGGCGGTGAGGAGCACGCCATACCAGTTCAAGTTTCACCTGCTGGCGGACAGCGAGACGATCAACGCCTTCGCGCTGCCGGGCGGTCAGATTTTCATCACCGCCGCGCTCTTCAACAAGCTGAAGAACGAAGACCAGCTCGCAGGCGTGCTCGGCCATGAGATCGGGCACGTGGTCGGACGGCACTCGAATCAGCAGATGGCCAAGAGCAGCCTCATCAGCGGCATCGCCCAAGGCTTCGGGGTGATGTTGAGCGATGGCGGTGGCACCGGCGGGATGCAGGTGGCGCAAATGCTGGGGAACGTGGTGAACATGAAGTACGGTCGCGATGACGAAAACGAGTCGGATGCTCTCGGCGTGCGCTTCCTCATGGAGGCCGGCTACGATCCCGAGGCGATGATCGGCGTGATGGAGATCCTCAAGGCCAGCGCCGGTGGCCGCGGGCAGGCCGAGTTCATGAGCACGCACCCCGATCCCGGCAACCGCATCGAGCACATCCGCGCGGAGATCGGCAAAATCCGTGGCGAGAAACCGGCGCGGTGATCATTTCGCAGCCGGAAAGTCCCATACCCAGTCGCCCTTGTAGTCTGCTGCGCTGAACTTTGCGCCGCTCGGAGTGTTTGGCTCGATCCCCCGTTTCCCCCCGTCATCTCCGCCATCGAAGCCGATGCACCACAGCGCATACTTTCCGTTGTCCGTCTTGCGGTAGCCCATCGGCTTCCGTGAGAGCGCGTCCATTGGCAGCGGTGTCCCGCTTGCAAGTTTCAGGCCCTCCAGCGCTGCGGGATACCCACCTTTCTCGATCCGATGCCGTTCCAGCACACACGCAATCGTGGCCTGATCGATGAGGCACTGCGTGTACGCTGCGCGACGGATGACCGACATGGTTGATGGAGTAAACATTGCCGTCATCAGGTAGAACGGGTGACTGACCATGCGGGCTTTTGCATCTCGCAGAATCTCCTCGTACCTCGACTCCGCAGTGACCGCGTCCTGCCACCCCTGATCTCGCAGCGGAAGGATGTGGTGCTTCAGATTGTTTTCCAAAAGCACCGCGGCGCTTCCACTGAAGAACCCTGAAGGCATTGCTGCCGCCGCGCCATTCAAGACGCGCTCATTGGCGGTGATCGCGTTCGGGCTCACGAGCATGAGCAATCCCGCGCGACTTCGGCGTGAATCACCCATGAACGTGATCGTGTTCAATGATGATGCCAGCTCACCGCGCATCGCCTGGAGAGATGCGCGCTTCAAATCCACCCGCGCAAGAACGGACTCCAGCCGCTCGAAGTCTGCCACTGATCCCGACTGTGCATCACACACCTCCCATGTCGTGTGAGCTATCAAGGTGGTGCCCGTGGCCGCGACGAGCATTCCAATCAGAAAAGGCTCATCGCGGCAGGCCTCATTCAGCTTCGCCATCAATAGCAGGGATTCGTGGGCCTTCGCAGCATCGCCCGCTTTTGCGGCAGCAGCCGCGCGCAGTCCGAGCGTCCGAGTCACTTCCTGCACGACACTGTAATGCGGCACAGGAAGCGCGGCGAGCAGGCGGGGCAGCTCCCGCGTCCGCAATGCAGGCGTCCATTGGGTATGTGGCCGGTCCAGCCCTGCGGCTAGCTCGCTGATGATTCCGTCGTGTTTCGCCAGCGCCGCGAGCACATCTCGTGCGGCGTCTCCCGAATCTTTGGGCATCGACAGCGAGCCGTCTCTGCGCAGCCAGTCGCACCAAGTCTTGAGATCAACCGGACTGCCGGCGGACGCTCCAGCGCTGTGCTTCGGGCGCTTCCCCGCTTTGCCGTCCTTTGGCAACGCGACGGCGTTGAGACGCTTCCGTCGCACTGCCGGCTCGCCCGCGTCGGGGTCGCCGTCTTCAAACACAGAGATGTTCTTCAGCGCGGGAATCGCACAAAAATTCTCCGCATCAGGCACGGGCTCGCTCGTTGCCGCGCGAAAATCGATGCTCTCACGCTCCGCTTTGAGCAACGCCACGGCGTGGTTCCACATGCGCGGACCTTGCCAGTTTGCCCACAGCCAGAGCAGCACCGGCAGAAGGACGAGCCAAATGAGGATGCCGAAAAAAGTCCAGGCAAGGGTGCGGCTCCAGCGCTTGAACAGGTTCATCATGGGTGATCGATGCTTGAGAGCGGACGGAGGTGGGGGCGGGAACGACAGTGGCGGCAGGAGCATTGGGGCACAAGAGGCGGCGAGCTACGTTTCCGTTCGGAATCACTTCGCCATGCTACGCGCCCACTCGAGTCCGGGGCGGTCCACGCGGAACTGCACGAGGCGGAGGTGATCGACTTCGGTGACATACGCGGTGCATCCATCGGGGCCGCCGAAGCAGATGTTCGTCGGGCTCTTGCCGAGCACATCGATCTCTTTCAGCACCTCCCCCTTCGGCGTCATCTTCACCACGGTGCCCTTGCCGTGGCGGGTGATGTAGAGATTGCCATCCACGTCGCATCTCATGCCGTCGAAGCCGTGGTCCGGGAACTGCTTGATCAAACGCTTGCCGGACAGCGCGCCATCTGCGGCGATGTCGAAGGCCCAAACGTTGCGCTGCACGCTCTCGTTCACATAGAGCGTCTGGCCGTCGGGGCTGACTTCCACGCCATTCGTGGTGCCCATGTCAGCTGCGACGCGCACGACCTTGCCGTCCATGCCGACGCGCCAGAGCTGACCCGTGCTGTTTTTCCAATCGGGATCGCTGAGGTACAAAACACCGTCAGCGGTGATGGCGATGTCATTCGGCTGGTTCATTTTCAGCTCGTGCGCGTAAACCGTCATGGCTTTCGTCGTCGGATCGATCTTCCAAATCTTGTGCTCCACGTAGTCGGCCACGAACATCGTGCCGTCCTTGCCAAAGCGGATGCCATTGCCCGTGCTCTGACCCGGCAGCGTGACAAACAGCTCCGCCTTCCCGTCTGGCGATACCTTGCCGATGGTCTGCTGCTTCTCGAAGTTCACCGCATGGACGAATCCGTCACGATCCACCGCCGGCCCTTCGATGCCCTTTGTGAAAAGCCCGTCGGCGGTGAGCGCAGTCGCGACGAACGGCACGTCGGCCGCGTGGAGAGGGAGGGAAGCAGATGCGAGAAACACAAGGAGGCGGATCATGGAAGGGAGGTGCGGTTTTGGAAGCATACGGTGGGGCTGGATTCGTTTTCCGCTCAGTAATCGCGAAACGGGCCGCGCGGCTCGGTCTCGTCCATCTCCTTCCGCCACGCCGCAAACTCGTCCTTCAGTTGTTTCAGCAGTCCAGGCTTCTCCTTCGACAGATCCTTGGTTTCCCCGATGTCCGCGCTCACATCGTAGAGCCCGCTGCCTTTCTCGGACTCCAGCCACTTCCAGTTCTCAAAGCGCGCCGCCTTGCCGCCCCGACGCTGCCAGAACATTTTTTTTCGCGGTGATCCTACCTCGCCGCGCAGCACAGGCAGCATGTCGAAGCCGTCGAGCATCACGCCATCGGGAGCTTTCGCGCCCGTGGCGGCGAGGATCGTCGGTACGATCTCCAGCGAGGTGAGAAACTCATCCGTCACTTTTCCGGCGGGAATCCTGGCGGGCCAGCGCGCGATGAATGGCACGCGGAGGCCGCCCTCCCACAGGGTGCCTTTCGAGCCCTTCAGCGGCGCGTTGCCGCCATTGCCGCTGCCGCCATTGTCCGAGAGAAACATGACCAGCGTGTTTTCAGCGATGCCTTTTTCATCCAGCATCTTCATCAGCCGGCCGATGGCCTCGTCCATGCACGCCACAGCTCCGTAGTAGCGCGCCAGCTTTTCGTCCTTCACCTTCCCGCGGAACATGGCGACGTATTTCTCCGGCGCCTGCACACCTTCGGCGATCTTCTTTTCTCCCGCGACGGTTCCCTCTCCGAACGACGATGCGCCGTGCGGCGCGTTGAAGGGGAGGTACAGCAGGAACGGCTGCTCTCCCGCGTGCTGGTTCACAAAATGCAACGACTCGCGGCTGAAGACGTCGGTGACATACGTGCCCCTGTCAGCCTGGGTCCGCTCGTTTCCCCGGAAGAGGGAGGGCACGCCGTAGCGCTCGTGCGTGTAGTAGTCGATGCCGTTGTTGCCGTGACCATAAAAGAAATCAAAGCCGCGCTGAATCGGAAGGAAACGCCGCGCCTGACCCATGTCCCATTTGCCGACCACGCCGCTCACGAAGCCAGCCGGCTTCAGCATGTCGCCGATGGTTTTCTCACGCACATCGAGGCCCAGCGTCATCTCGGGGGAAACCGCATACTCCTCCGCGCCGTAGCGATGCCCAAAGTTCACCATGTCATTGCGCACCATGTCGTAGAGGCCGTTCCGCTGCGGATACCGGCCCGTGAGGATGCTGCCTCGCGACGGCGTGCAAGCGGGCCACGTGACATAAAAACTCGTGGCGCGAACACCTTGCGCGGCAAGCCCGTCCAAGTTCGGCGTCAGCACCGGCTTCGTGCCGATGCAGCCGAGGTCGGGATAGCCCTGATCATCGCTGACGATCAAGACGACGTTCGGCGGCCCCGCGGAAAAACTGACGCTGATCCCTGAAAACAAGATGAAGACCGACAGCCAAGACGACGACGCTTTCATGGTCGTCCTCAAACGACCGCACGCCGTGGTATCCTGCATGATCGTCCGCGACTTCAACCACGCCGCGAGGCCCGCCATTTTGTTCTTGGCTGACCTGCGACGCTGATGCGACACTCCTGCCATGAAAAACTCGATGGGTTCTTGGCTTTTGGCGGGTGTTCTGTGCATGGGGGCTTTCCATTCCGCAGGAGTCGCGCAGGAGCAGTTGAAGAAAGAGCCCGACCCGTATTCCTTTTCCATCCGAGTCTATCGGCTACCGGCGCCAGAACTGGAGATCGGATTTGTGTCAAAGGAACGTGGCAAGCTCCGCGCTCCGGCGTTGCCACCGCCAAATGCGAGCAATGGCGAGATCGAAATCTTCATCAAGCGCAGCCACGATGTGGTGAAGGAGTACTTCGGGCAGCAGGGAGTCACGCTTCCGAAGGGATCGCTCGCCTGCTACGACCCCGCGTCGGCGACGCTCGCGCTGCGGGCCATGTCGGTCGTGCATGATCTTGTCGCGCCGTTTGCAGAAGCGATGCTGAACCAATCGCCAAAGCATGTCGCATGGTCGCTGGAGGTGGTCGAAGCGCCGGATGTGGCAGTGCGCGCGGCCATCAAGGGAGCCACAGGGCTCGCAGACCACAGCGGGGCATTCGAGAAGCTGCTTCCGCTGGGCAAGTCCGTCGTGACCATGCGTGGCGAGACGAAATCAGGACAGGCGACTACTGTGCGGCAAGGCGCGCTTGTTGACGATCCCGACGACTACACCGCCGACGACAAACCGCATGTGGAGGCCACTTTTCATGAGAAACGGGTGGGCACGGAGTTCTCCATGATTCCGACGGTCGGCGCGGACAACCACACGCTGGACCTCACCGTGTCGCTCAGCCACCAGCATGGTGCCGGCGTTCCGCGATGGGACAGCCTGACTGATGGCTCCGCAGGGAAGATCGAAGCGCGGTGGGTGGACTATCCATCGGCAAGCGTGAAGACTTCAATCACGGCGACTGACCGCGCCACTCGAATGCTCGGTGTGTGGGCATTGGATGGAGTGTCCGATGCGGCACGCGGTGGAAACTTGCGTGCTGCCTTTCTTCGCGCTGCCATCGTGAACCTGCTCCCGCTCGAAGACCTGCGCGTGGAGCAACTGATCAAGTCGCGCGGCGAGGCCGTTGATCCGCTGCCAAAAGCCGTGCGTCCAGTCGGCGATCCGAATCTGCCGCCAGGAATGATTGTCCGGAGGTTTCGCGTGGCACCGGATTTTCTGTCGCTGGGTGGGAAAGCGGGGGCCGCTGCGGCAGCAGCCCCTGCCGATCCGTTCGCCGGCGGAGGTGCAGCCAATGAGCCGATGTTCCTTCGCAGAATGAACGTCGATGAAGTCCTTCGCGCGCAGGGAATCCCGTTTCCCGAAGGCGCGTCGGCCAATTTCATCTCAAAGACAAGCGAACTCGTGGTCAGAAACACCCCGGCGAACATCGTTCTCGTTGCCGAGTTTTTGGAGTCTATCGCCGACACGAAAACAAAGTACGTGGGCTTCTCGTTGCACATCGTGCAGGCTGACGCCGCGCTGATCCGCAGGCTCGAGCGCGAAACCTTTTTGCTGCCCGATCACTCCGCCGCCTGGAAGACGATCGAGGACGCTGTGACGGAGGGCACGGCGAAGATCGCGCGCTCTGCCTGGCTGGAAACCAATTCAGGCCAGCAAGCCATCACCGAGAGTGTCATCGAGTACGCTCGAAGCGATGGCGCGAACTACGGAAGCAACTCCGAAACCACTGAGGCCGGCAAGCCTGACAAAGAAAAGGATGCTGCGGCTCCAGTCGCAAAAGCAACGATCGTTAACAATGGCGGCAACGCTTGGCTGGCTACGAGCAGCGAGATGCGTCCCGTTGGATTGCGGATGGAAGTGGAGCCCACCGTCGGAGCTGACGGCAAGGCGGTGGATTTGAATGTGAGCGTCGGGTACGACTACGCACCGCCCGTTCAGCGTCTGATGGATGAGCCCGTTCCCGACAAGACGACACGACTCGCCGTTCCGACAACGGAGTTCAGAACGAGCGTCACGAAAACTTCCACCACCATGCTGTCTGGCACGACGCGAATGCTCTCGGTCTGGAAGCCAGGGGGCACACCGGAACTCGAGGGCGATGTCCTTCAGGCCATCTTCCTCCGCGCTGACGTCGTCATGGTGGAGCCTGCGGTGAAGCCGTAGCCCGATCAAAAGCAATCCCGATGCCCGCGCCGAACCCCAGGCCGTAGAGCAGTCCCCAGCCGAGCTTTGCCACGATGCCGACTTGCTCCCGGCTCCAGCCGCGAAACCAATCGGCATGAGCGCCGCCGAGGATGCCATACATCAGCTTGCCGCCCATGAAATAGCCGAGCGAGTGCGCGATGAAGACGAGCAGGCCGGTGATCAAGATCGAAGCAGTGCCGCCGAGACGCTTGGTGACCGCCGCGGCAAACGCGAGGCTGCCGAAGAACGATCCGAGCCACTCACCGGTCGATCCTTTCACCACGAACCACGCCACGCACCAGAGCACGGCATACGCGAGGAATGCGGGGACAAATGCGCCGTAGAAACGCGCGAGAGCCTGCGGGCCACGGATCAGCTTGTGCAGGATCGCGCCGGAAAGAACGAGGAAGGCGGCTGCGATCGCGGAATACAATGCCGCGTCGCCGCCATGAGAGTGAAACCATTTACCACCGAAGGCCCACAGTGAGAACGCGGCCACGCTGACGGCGGCGAAGCCGAGACTGCCGATGATGAGGGAGCGAAAGGGCATGGTGATCATGCTTCGGGTGCCAGCGTGTTCGGACTGCTCCACCTGACGCGCGCGAGTTGCAGCTCGCCGCTGTTGTTCGTCTTCGGGCACCACGAACCGTCTGTCACCCAGGACTGAGCCGGACTGATGTTCGCGACGCCGAAGTTGCCCATCATCGGCACCAGATCGCCTTTGCTCACGCCATCGCCAGTGAGCGGCAGCACGATGCGCTCAGTGGCCCGGATGAGGCGGAGCGTGCGCGGGTCCATCTGCGAAACCCAAAGCGGCGCGCGCCAGCGGGGCACGCCGGTGTTCGTCGGGTCCTTGCGCGTGTAAACGAGAAACAGCGCGTCGGAATGTGTGACCCAGTGCTGCTGCGTGGTGGACATCGTGAGCGGCTCGCCATCATCCCAGGCCCAGGCTTGCTTGGGCTCGTAGTTTAGGCCGTCATCGCTCACGGCCACGTAACCGCGATCATCCTCGGCACGGATGGTGAGGTAAAAGCGATCCTTGAACCGTGTGAGGGAAGGCTCCAGCAGGCCGCGGCCTTTCGGATTGGTCAGTTCGGGGCCGGTCTTTTTGATCACGAGCTGATTGCCATCGAACGAGCACAACACGCCGCACACGGAACGCGGCTTGTCTTTGACGCCGAATGTGAAGCTCAGGAGCACATCGCCGTCAGGCAGCACCACGCGCTGGCCGCAGTTGTTCGAGTAAATGTAGCTGCCGCGGGGATCATCCCAGACGAGTTTTTGTCGCGGTCCCCACGCGCCGTCCTTCCAGACCGCATAGACCGGCCAGCGCGGCGGCTGGTCGCGATGAAAACTCGTCGTCTTGTAAAAGACGTTGTGCCCGAGCGCGAGGACGCTGCCTGTCTGGGGATGGAACTCGGGCGTCACATCGCACACGCCTTCATTGCCGCCATCCGGCAGCGGCACCCAGCCGAGCGGTGGCGCCGGCGCAAACTCGCTCCACGTCTTGCCCACATCGTCCGACAGGGTCCAATGCACCGGCCCGAAGTAGTCAGAGCCTTTGATGGGCTGCAGCGTCATGAGCACCTTCTTCCCGACCTTGCAGACGCGCGGATGAAACCACGTGCCCTTCTCCACGGACGGCGCGGAGAGCACGATCTTCTCGATGGACTCAATCAGAGGCGAGTCAGCGGCGCGCGTATGCGGGTGGAGCAAGGCGAGGCTTGAGCCTTGGATGAAGTGGCGGCGGGAGAGTGGCATGGCGGCTTAAAACGGTGATCGGTTCGAGTGCTCGGTTCTCAGTATCTGTCAAAACGCCGCCCGCGCATCAAACTGAGCAGTGAGAACTTCGGCTGCGCGCGCGATTCCGCTAGGGCGCGGTGCGCTCCGCGACCATCAGCCGCGTGAACGCCCCATCGCTTACATTGTAATAGATGCGCCGGCCGTCGGCGCTGAAGACAGGATGCGGATCGTTGCGCCGCCACGACTTCGCGCCCTTTGTCTGGTCAAAGCTGTGCAGTAGCTTCCACTTTCCGCCGTTCATGTCGGCCACCATCACACCCCACTCGCCGGGCTTTCCTCCGACGGGCTCGGTGATGCCGTCGGTCGCCATGAGCCCTCCATCCGGACTCACCGACGGATGCGAGCCGCGCAGGTTCGGCACGTCCTTGAGCTTCGTGTATTTGAACGATGACGCATCGATGTCCATCAGGATGTTCCCCATCTCAAAGATGTGCTGCGAGTCGGGCGTCCACCCGGGATGACCCCACTGCGCGCGCTGCCAGACGCACGCTCCCTTATCAAAATCGAAACAGACCGTGCCCTGCCGATGGCTCGCGTTCTTCGCCATGAAATTGTCGCCGCCATTGCCTGCGGCGATCTTGAAAAACACGCGTTTCAAATCCGGGCTCAACACAGGGAAGAAAATCGAACACTCCTTTCCCGCGAACTCCTTCGCCAGCCACTCCCCATACTTCATTTCCACATCCCCAATCCTGGCGCGCGTGCTCGTCTTGCCCGTCTTCGCATCCCAAACTTCGAGATCGCGGTGCGGCCCCGGATTCCAGTGGCAGCCATACATGGGCAGCAGATCCCCATCAGGCCGGCCAAAGCCCACCTGATGATCCTGTGCCACCACGGTTTTCGTCAGCGTCTCCACATCGACGACCACCACGCGCCACCGTTTGTCGATCACCTCATGGAATGCCACTCGCCTCCCGCCCGAAAGCCACTGCTGACATGCCGCCCGGTGCGCGTCCTCCGTGTGTACGTCTTCAGCCAGCACCGTCTCCTTCTCCGTCGCGGGATCCAGGATGCGCACCTCGCCCACATGGCCCGCTGGATGAGATGAGGTGAAAAACAAAACACGCTTCCCATCCGGGCTCTCGGGGTTCGCCACATAGTAGCTGTGGATCGAGTGGCGTCCGGTGATCGATGACACCGGCGCGATGCGGACATCCTGCGACCAAAGTGCCACCGGATCAGCAGCCTGCGCGTGAGCAACGAGACACCCTGCGATCAGCATCAAGAATTTCATGCCGTTCAATACGGGGCCGCTTGCCGTTTGATGCAGCTATCCAATCCGTCCCTCCCGGGGAACGATATGCCGAAGGCCGACAGGGCTGTCTGCCACACACTCGTCGGACTTCGTGATTGTCCTCGCGCGCGGATTGTCTTTTGGGCATGGGGGCCTGGGCATTGGCCAGTGCAACAAGGCGGGCTTCCGAGGCGTAGTCTCCCAGTCCCAAATTACCCCAATGAATCGTCGTCGCTTCCTTCTTCAATCTCTTGGCACCACGCTGGCCCTGCCAGGGATGCCCTCGCTCATGGCCAAGTCCGTGGGCGGCAACTCCGCGGTGCAAGTGGCGAAGGGAGCAGGCGCTGGAGCGAAGCGCTTCGTCGCGGTGGGCAACCTGCTTGGCTTCCAAACCAAGCAACTCTTCCCGACCACCAAGGGCCGCAGCTATGAGAAGACCACGTTGCTAGAGCCGCTGTGGGACAATCGCCAGCACATGACGCTCTATCGCGGGCTCGATCATGGTGTGAAGGGCGGACACTTTGCGGTGCATTCGTTCCTCTCCGGCGTGCTGAACTCCGAGGCGCAAAACCGGCCCGATGGCAATGTCAGCATCGACCAGTATCTCGCCGACGAGGTGGGCTTTGAGACGCGCTTTCCATCCCTCACCGTGGGGTCGGAAGGCGGCATCCATGGGGGCTGCCAGATCGCTTGGACGAAATCCGGCGTCCGCGTCCCACCCGTCACGGGACCCGCGCAGTTGTTTGAAAAACTTTTCGTCAGCGACTCCAAGGAGCGTCAGGAGCGTCGCGTGCAGGAAAACCATGTGCAGGCCTCCATCCTCGATTCCGTGCTCGTGGATGCGAACCGCCTCTCGAAGCAGGTCAATAAGGAGGACAAGGACAAG
>JANOBO010000328.1:0-14142 GCA_031411695.1 Verrucomicrobiaceae bacterium | reverse complement strand
CGCCCCGGTTCACATGCACCGAGTGGTTGAAATAAACGTAGTCCGGCGCCTTGTGGACCTTCACCCACGGGACAGGCTGCCCGGTGGCCTCAGCCTGCATGACTTTATCCAGCAGCGGGCTGTTCGAGCGGATGTTCCCCTTCCCCGTGCCGTGGCAATTGAAACACGTCTGGTTGGTCGGCACGTTGGAGTGGCTGGACGCCTCGACGAAGGAGTGGCAAAAGCGGCAGTCCATGCCAAGCTGGCCCGCATGCAGTTTGTGTGAGAACGCCACCGGCTGGGTCGGCTCATAGCCCACTCGTGTGTATTTCGGCGTGAAATAGTAGGACACCCCCAAGGTGACCCCCACGAGAACAAAAAAGAGCGCGATGGCGAGCTTGAGAGGCAGCCAGTTGGACCAACGCGGAAAGAAGTTACCCATAGTCTTAGGTTAAGGGGCTTGTGAAATTTTTCACAAGGCGGGGCGAAAATAGAAAGCGCTCAACTCTTTGCAACAAAGGAAATTAACTTTTTGCAAAATGCAGCGCTCCGCCCGTGCATTTCCGCAACCGGATCGCGAGGACCACACCGCGCATCGATCGACGCATGAAAATGCCGCCACGCTCAACAGGACGATGCCCGTGCATTCCATCACCGCCTGCTTCCCCGATAGCGGGTGATGACCCCGGCTGCATCGATGTCGAACTCACGTTTCGAGACATACCCGGCGGCGCTCGTCGCAGGTGGTCGGGAAGCGGACGCGCCAAAGGCGTTTGGCGAGCCAGGTGTGATCGGCGCTGAACGCCCGGGCAATGAACTTTCGTCGATGTAAGTCCATGTTTGGCCGCCCTTGCCATCCGGAATGCGGAGCTTCGGAGTGCCGAGACGGGCGAGAAGCTCGCTTGATGGCTGGCCGACGAAGGACGCCATGCTGGCATCCGGCGCCGAGCATGCGACGAGAAAAGCCGACACAGCGAGACAAGCTGCGACTCGGCAACGTGAAAACAGAGAGTAGAAAGGCATCATGATGGATTCATTGTTTCACAAGGCAGCGCCATTCCAACCAAATTAATCGGGCGGTGCCGGTGTCAGCATCCTCCCCGCCGCGTATCCGGTGCATCACGCCACGCAGCATGAATTATCAGTGGAAACGATGCGTTTTTCTAGCAATGAGGCAAAGCCGTGATTTTTTTGCGCGCGCAAAGCCTTACCAGCAGCCGTGACATCCGACACGACTCATCCACCACCCAATGCCCCTTCCTCAAGCCCATTCCTCCGCCGACTCCCAAGCCAAATCGTACGTCGCCGCCTGGATCGTCTTCCTGCTCTTGATCGCTGTCTTCGTCTTCGGCCTGCTGATGTTTCCGCCGGTTTTTCAGAGTGTGAAAGGAGCGCCGAAGCCGCCGGACGGCGTTCTGTTCGTCGGCAGGTTTCATCCCATCCTTGTGCATCTGCCGATTGGGAGCCTGCTGGGCCTCGTGCTTTTTGAATTGATCTGCTTACGCCGCCGGGGCGAGGAAAAGTTTGGGGACACCTCGCTGCTGCTGCTCATGATCGGCGCGACCGGAGCTGTCGCCGCAGTGCTGGTGGGCATCATGCTTTCCCGCGAGGGCGGATACGAGGGCGGAAATTTCACCCTGCACCAAGCCATCGGAATCGGGGGCACGTCCGGAATACTGATCGCATTAGCCTTACGCATCTCGGCCATGAGATCCCGCCGCGGCGGCTTGATGCACGGCTATCGCCTTGTCTTCTTTCTCTCGCTGGCCTTCATCAGCCTGGGCGCGCATTTCGGCGGCAACATGACGCATGGAAGCAAGTTCCTCACCGAGTTTGCCCCGCCGCCCGTTGCTAAACAGATGACGGGAGTGGAAAAATGGATGCTCAGTCTGGTGGAGAAACCCAAGGACCCCATCGCTGATGAACCGGGCGCCGCCCCCACTCCGGGAGCCGACTCCCCTACCCCACCGGGCATCCCCCCCCCGCCTTCGCCGCCAGCGGTCGTCGGAGACACACCCCTCTCCATCGCCGCAGACGATTCGGCCACCGTTTTCCAGAACCTGGTGATGCCCGTCCTGACTGCAAAGTGCAACAAATGTCACAGCGAGGAAAAGTCGAAAGGCGACCTCCGCATGGACACGCATGAATTCATTCTTCAAGGCGGCGAGGGCGAGCCTGGAAAGACGGTCGTTCCCGGTAAGCCCGAAGAAAGCCTGGCCATCACGCGAATCGAGTTGCCGCTGGATGACGACGATCACATGCCGCCGGAAGGCAAAGACCAGATGACCGACGCCGAAACCGCGCTGCTCCGCTGGTGGATCAAGGAAGGTGCGTCTGCGACACTGAAAGTGAAGGACTCAAAGTTTCCCGCAGAAATGAAGTCCTTCGTCGAGAGTCTTCTGAAGCAGTAAGCGTTTACAGCATCTTTAAAACTCCGCCAACCCGTCATCGAACATGAAGACCCGAACCCTCCTCCCTTGTCTCCTCATCCTTTCAGCGCTCTCCGCCCGCGCCGCTGACAAGCCCGCCGCACCCGATCCAGCACTGACGCAGGCCGTGGAGAAAATCAACGCCACCGGCGCTTCGTTGATGCCTATCGCCGCGGAGTCGAAGGAGTTTCGCTTCACCGCGCTGAATGTGGCCAAGGACTTCTCGGATGCGCACCTCACGCCGCTGGCTCCTCTGGCGGACAAGATCGTCTCCCTCGACCTTGCACGCACCAAAGTCACCGACAAAGGCCTCGCCGCACTCGCCGCGATGAAGAACCTTCGCGAGCTGCATCTCGAGAACACGACGGTAAGCGATGCAGGCATTGATCACCTGAAAGGCCTCGTCGCACTCGAGTACCTCAATCTCTACGGCACGAAGGTCACCGACGCTGGCCTGCAGAAACTCGCGCCTCTTGCCAAGCTCAAGGCCCTTTACCTTTGGCAGACTGGCGTGACCAAAGGCGGTGTCGCGCAACTCAAGGCGAAGCTGCCCGGAGCGCAGATCAACTCCGGCTGGACCGCTGAGAATGATGCAAAGCCCGTCGCCGCAGCGCCGCCGGCGGCAGCGCCCGCAAAAGCAGCCGCTCCAGTCGCCACGGCCGCAGCAAAGCCCGCCGCCCCAGCGGCCGCTGCTCCTGCGGCCGGCGGGCAGCTGGATCCGGCTATCGCGGCCAAGGCGGTCATTTATAGAGATGTCATCGCCCCCATCGTCGCGGCCAAGTGCGTCGCCTGTCACGGAACCGAGAAGAAGAAGGGCAAGCTCCAGATGCACGACTTTGCCGCGATCATGAAAGGCGGAGGAGACGGGCCCACCACCGTGGTCGCCAGCAAGCCGGCCGACAGCTTGATGATGAAGCGCATTCTCCTTCCTGCCGACGACGACGAGCACATGCCGCCCACGGATGAAAAGCAGATCACCCAAGAAGAGACGCAGCTTTTGACGTGGTGGATTCAGACCGGCGCGTCCGAAACGATGACGGTGGCTGCCGCGCCGAAAACGCCGGCCATCGAAGGCCTGCTCGCGAGTCTTCTTGCCAAAGGCCTGCCGAAAGCCGCCACCGCCGCCGCAGTGAAAAACGTGAAGCCAAAGCCAAAGCCGCTCACCGATGCCGAGAAGAAACAAGTGGCTGACATCACCACCAAGATGACGGCGCTGAATGCCTCCCTCATGCCGCTGGCGCAGGATACCGAGCAGCTCCGCCTGAGCGTGATCAACGCGGCCGACAAGTTTGGCGACAAGGAACTCGCGTTGCTGGACCCCATCGCACCACTCGTCGTCTGGGTCGATCTCGCCCGCAGCCAGATCACGGATGGCGGCATCGCCACGCTCTCAAAGATGACCGCGCTCGAGCGCCTCCATTTGGAAAACACCAAAGTCACCGACGCCGGCATCGCCAAACTCGGCGCGCTGGCCACACTCGAGTACCTCAACCTCTACGGCACGAAGACCACCGACGCCGGCATCGCCAAGCTCGAGGGCGCGAAGGCACTGCGGAAACTCTACGTCTGGCAGACCGGCGTGACGCAGAACGGAGCCAAAGCGCTCGAAGGAAAAATCTCCGGCCTCAAGGTCAACGTCGGCCTCACCGATGCCGAGATCGCCAAGCTCACCGCGCCGCCACCCACACCGCCGCCTGCGCCAGCCGCAGCGAAGAAGGACGACAAGAAAGCCGCCGCGCCACCCGCGAAGCCAGCCGCAAAGCCTACGGACGCGAAGGCAAAGCCAGCCGACACACCGGCGAAGCCCGCCACTCCTCTGGCACCCGCCCCCAAGCCCGCAGCACCCGAAAAGAAAGCGTGACGGCCGTGGGCGAGTCCGTCCCGGCTCGCAACGCTTTCGTCCGCTCCCGCGCGTCGCGCTTGCGTGAGTTCGTCCACGCTTTGCCTGATTCCACTCACTCTGCCCGATTGCGCGAAAAGGCCGCAAGCCACGGAAACTACATTCACTTTGAGACGCAGCGGAGTGTTGCGAGCCGGGAGGGACTCGCCTACGGCGGACGAGATTTCCGTCACATTGACCGCAGGCCAATAAGCCGTTAGAAGCGTTCGTTACAAAGAGCCCGCATGAATTTGAAATCTGACATCATCACCTGGAAACTGACGCGCAGCGTTATCTTGCTTGCCGCCCTCAGCGCGCTGCCTGCCTGCAAGAGAGTCGGAGAGCGCATGGAGATCACCGAGTCACGCGACATTTCCACTCACGCCGCGCCGGGCGATGTAAACGCGACGAGCGAGCAGCGTTTCGGCCCGGCGCTCCGGGCGATGGGCATGGAGAAAACGGAAGCGCCGCAAGGGCAGCAGTCATCGCTGCGAGATCTGCTCACGTGGACGGCGCCTTCGGGCTGGGCCGAGGCGCCCGCAGGCAGCGATCCCTCAGGTATGCGGCTCGTGGACATGCGCTTCGGTGAGAAACAAGAGGGCGAGTGTTACATCTCCATCATGCCCGGCCCTGCCGGCGGCCTCAGCGCAAACCTCAACCGGTGGCGCAAGCAGATGGGTCAGCCTGACTACACGGAAGACGAAATCGCGAAGCTGCCGAAGAAGCCGCTCTTCAAGCGGGAAGGCGTCTTTGCCGAATTTGATGGCGACTACAAAGGCGTGGGCATGAGCGAGGCATCGAAGGGCTACCGTCTCGCGGGCGTCATCCATTCAGCAGAGCAGGCGACGATCTTTGTGAAGATGATCGGCCCGAAGGCCGTCGTCGAGGCCAACGCCGTTGCCTTTGACCAGTTCTGCCAGTCCATCACTCCGAAAAGCATCGAATGAAGCCCGACTCCCCATCCATCCCTGTGCTGCTGTTTCGCTTCTTCCGGTCGTTCGGGCTCGCCACGACGGTGCTCACGCTGCTGTTGATCGTGACGTATCTCGGCACGATCGAGCAGGTGGAGCACGGGCTCTACGAGAGCCAGAAAAAATACTTCGAGTCCTACTTTGTCTCGAGCATCGACGTGGCGTGCTGCCTGCGCGCGATGCACATCCCGTATCAAGGGACGTTTGACCTGCCCATCTACATCCTGCCCGGCGGCTACCTGCTGATGCTGGTGCTGGGCGTGAACATGCTGCTGGGGGGCATCATCCGGTTAAAAAAAGAATGCGTCTGGCTGGCAAAGCTGCCGCTCCGCGTCGTGACGGGGAGATTTGCCGAGTTGTCCCCCGCCCCGCGTGCCGTCGGCGTGCTCATCGCTCACATGTCGATCGTCTTCATGCTCTTCGCCGGGCTCATCTCGCTCTATTTCAAGAAGGACGGCGCGATGCGGCTTCAAGAAGGGCAGACCTCCGATGAGTTTCAAAGCTTCCACAACAGCGTGATCGAGATCGAGCGCCTGTCACCCGCGCCGAAGGACGGAAAGCGTGTGTCGATGGTGATCGATGGCGGCCAGTATCAAGACCTTGTGGAGGGCAAGGGACGCACCTTCACCAGCAAGACGCTGCCGTTTGAGGTCATGGTCATGAACTACGAGGTGAACTGCGTGCCACGGCGTGCGGATGCACAGGAGACGAACCGCACGGTGGTGGAGAATTTTTTCCTCCAGCCGCTCAAGGAGGAGTTGGAGCAGGAGCGCAACACAGACGGCGCGTATGTGAAGGTGAAGCTCAAGGACGGCGCGGAGAAGGAAGGAATCCTGTGGCGTTTCGCGGGAGCGCCGTTGTCCGTGCAGGCGGGCGATGAGGTCTGGGGCATCAGCCTGAACCGCCGCGCATGGAAGCTGCCGTTTTCCGTGCGGCTGGATGACTTCAAGCGCGAGGTGCATCCCGGCACGGACAAGGCGCGCAGGTTTACCGCTGAGGTGACCGTGATGGATCGCGGCAACGACCTGAAGAAGATCATCACGATGAACGAGCCGCTCCGCAGCCGGGGGTTTGCGTTGTTCCAGCAGTCCTTCGACATGGGCCAGGCCGATGATGGCTCGGTGCGGGAAAGCTCGACCATCCAGGTCGTGCACAATCCCTCTGATCACTGGCCGCTCATCTCCTGCATCGCCGCCGGCATCGGCCTGCTCATCCACATGGTCTGGCAGCTCGTGCGCTACCTGCGCCGCGCCGCGAAGGAAACCTCAGCTTTGAAAGCGTCATGAAAATCAACTCGATGATCGGTCACACAAAGTCTCCGGAGCAGTCCCTCACCCCAGCCTCTCCACGACACACCGAAGGCAAGGCAACGAAGACGCTCTTTTTCACTGCCGTGTTTCTCGGGCTCATCGCGCTCACCGCATCCGCGCAAGAGCCGGCGAAATCAGAGTCGCCACCAGCCCCGCCCCCAAAGCCCGTCGCCGTCGTCTCGCTGGATCTTTTGCGTGACAAGGAGGTGCTCGACCTCTTCTCCACCCTTCCCGTTCAGGAAAGCGGGCGCGTGAAGCCGCTGGACACCATCGCGCGCTTCAAGCTGCTGCGCTTCAGCGGCAAGCAGTCCGGCATCAGCGCCACGCGCAAGGACATGGAGGCGGAGAAGACCGTGCCGATCAATGATCCTGCCACATCGAAACCGCTCGTGGATGTGAAGGGCAGGCCCGTCAAATTCTCGGCGATGGAGTGGCTGCTCGTCTCTTGGTTCCGCCCCGACATCGCCAAGGAGCTGCCGGTCTTCGTCGTCGATAACTCCGAGGCCATCATCGAGCTGGAGCTGAAGGCAAAGGGCAAGCGCGACCGCTACACCTACAACGAAATCGAGCCGGGCCGCACCGCGCTGATGCGCAAGATGCAGGAGGTGCGCGATGTCGAGCAGAAGCAGCGCACGCCCGTGCAGCGCGCGATGGGGAAGCTCGCCTTCGACTTTCTCGATTACGAAATGATGCTCTCGCACTTCGATTTCGCACGCGCGCCGTTTGGAAAAGAAGCCGCCACCCTGCCGCCTGAACTCGCCACCTACATCAAGGACGGACAGGCCGACTGGGCCGCAATGCTTCCGAAAATGGGCGAATACTTCAAGGCCCATCCCGAAGCCGCCGCGCCGATGGCAAACCCGTGGCTGCGCGAGTATTACCGCTCCCTCGTCGGCGCGCTGATGAGCGGCAATGAGGCGACGCTGCCGCGCTTCTTCCCGCCGCCCGTGCAGAAGCTGGAAGTCTGGCATAATCCCGGCACGATCCTGAAGAGCGTGCTCGATGGCACATCCATCACGGCCGAAGACGCTGCCAGCCTCACGCTCTACGGCAGTCTCGCGTCCGCAGCCACGGACCCGGCGGCCTTCAAAGCAAAGCTCAAGGAGCTGCACGACGGCGTCATCAAGCTCGCCGCAGCCCGCCATGAGTCAGGGCATGTGCCCTTGGAGCTGCACTACCACCGCTTCGATTACTTCTACAAGTCGCTCCTGTGTTTTGTCTTCGGATTGCTCATCCTCGCCTTGAGCTGGGTGAAGCCTGCGGCGGGATGGGGCCGCGTGTGCCGGAAGGTGTGCATGGCCCTCACACTCGCAGGGACCGCCTTCGGCACCGTGGGCATCGTGATCCGCTGCCTGATCATGGAGCGCCCTCCGATCACCAGCCTGTATGAGACGATCATCTTCATCACCACGACTGCGGCGCTCCTCGCCCTGCTCGCGGAGTGGATCACCAAAAAAGGCTGGGGCCTCGCCGTGGCGTCCGTGGCAGGCACGGCGGGGATGTTTCTCTCCATCCGCTTCATGAACATGGAGGCGCGCGATACAATGGAACTGCTCGAGGCTGTGCTGATCACGAATTTCTGGCTTTCGACCCATGTGCCCTGCATCAACCTCGGCTACACCGCAGGCATGGTGTCTGCCATTTTCTCGATCATCTACATTCTGCTGCGTTGCATCGGGAAAGTCACGGCCGGAGACAGCACCGCCAAGGATCTCACCCGCATGTGCTATGCCTTCGTGCTCGCGGGTCTGTTCCTGTCTCTCGTCGGCACCGTGCTCGGCGGCATCTGGGCAAACTATTCCTGGGGCCGCTTTTGGGGCTGGGACCCGAAGGAAAATGGCGCGCTCATGATCGTGCTGATGAATCTCGTCATCCTGCACGCGCGCATGGGCGGCTACATCCGCGAGGCCGGCTTTCACTGCTGCGGCCTCATCCTCGGCATGGTCGTGGCGTTCTCGTGGTTCGCCACCAACCAGCTTGGCGTCGGCCTGCACGCTTACGGCGCGATGGATGGCGCGTGGAGGTGGCTGTACATTTTCTGGGGCTCCATGACGCTGCTGCTCGTGATTGGCATGATCATCGCTATGCTCGACCGCAGAAAGCCTGGCTCACCCGACGCGCGTGGCGTGATCGTGCCGGGTGTGGCCGTGTGAGGCACGGAAGCCCGCGCCTTTCCCCCATTGCAGGTTGCAACGTGGCTGCCTGTCTTTCATGCCTCGATTCCCCGCGCGGCGCGCGTGATGTCTGAACCACCAGACAAAGCTTGAGCTCGAGCGCTTCGACTGCGGCATGTCGCAAGGGCTTCCAGCCCTTGCTGGTTCTAGATTGGATGGCATGGATCGCTCGGCACAGAGGGATGCAGGTCTGAAAGCACTGATGTGTCAGGGATGGAAGCCTTGACTACGCACTGCAATCGCGGCGTTCGGGTTGAACTGATTGGGGCACTCCGGCGAGCCGGCGCTGCAACCAGAATCATGCGCCCTCTCCAATGGCGTGAGGAAACTGCCGGCTATTTCTTTGCGCGAGCGAAGAAGATCAGTTCCTGCGGAAGCATCTTCGTGTCGGCCGGAATGGATTTGATCACAATGCCGGCCGCATCGTGGTAGCCACTGAGATGCGCAAGTGATGCAAACACGGCCTGCTGGCCGGGCGTGCATTTGTTCAGGTCGATGTGTTGCATGTGATTGGTGGCCATGTCGAGATCGCCAAACCAATAGTAGCCGAGCGCGGCACCGAGCTTGATGGGGGAATCGTCAGGCCGCTTTGCCAGCAAGTTCAGCGTGCGCTCGAGGGAAAGCTCGATCTCCCTGCCTGCGATGAGGTTGCCGTAGAGGTAGCGCTCCATGAAGTTCTCGTCATCCGGCCACGTGCGCACGGCCTTGCGTAAGGCGGTGAGCATCGCCTCCTCGTTCCCGTTCAACTGTGTGATTCTGACAAGGCCCTCATAGCCCTGGCGCTCTGTCTTTCGTGAGCGTGAGGCTGCTGCAAACGCCTCCTCCGCCACGTCGGGCAGCCCGCGCTTCTCAGCGTAAGCCGCCACGGCGAGGAGCATTTCACCACGACCCTCATCCTCCGCAGCGAGGCGCGTGATGGTCAGTTTCTCACGCACTTCTTCCTTGGGCCGGTTCTTGATGAAGGCGAGGTGGGCGCGGTAGAACGCCTGCAGCGTCTTGTTTAACATGCCCGCCACGGCGGGGTCTTCCACCAGACGGGACAGGTCGTCGAGCTTTCCAAGCAACGTCAACGCGGTCAGATAATTCTCCAGCAACGGCTGATACGCCTTTGCATCATGCTCATCCACCAAGGCCAGCACCTGCTGCAGCTCGCGCTCCTCCACCAGCCAGCGGACGAATGGCAGGCGCTCCTCGCGCTTCAATCCGCGACACTTCATCACCGCCTCCTGGATGATGCTCATCTTGCGGGCAGGCTGGAGGGTGATACGCCGCCGCAGCGCGGACACCTGATGCCAGCCTGTGGAGCGGGGGTGATTCTCCAGCCGCTCGGTCAGCTTCCGGCTTTCATCCGGCGCGAGAATCTTGATGGAATCGATCACCTCGATGGCCTTGATCCCCACCTCGCCCGTGTTCGCCGCCAGCGTCCAGAGTGACGCCATCCCGGCCGCCACCTCGGCATTCACACCCGTCTTGATCTGGAGCTTTGCCAGCCGCAGCAGGCTCTCGTTATCCGTGGGATTCTTCGCGCAGTATTCCTTCATCACGTTCAGCACCACGCTGCTGTGGTCGCGGCCCGCCCACACGTCCTCGGCCAGCTTGAAGACCGCGTCAGTCGGCGGCGAGGATTTCATCAGGCGCGTCAGCGTGTCGGAGGCCTCCTTGGTGCGGTTCAAATTCATCAACGCGCGAATTTTGAGCTGCCTGTCCTCTGCCGTGGCCTTGCCTTGCTTCTCGAGCAGCTCATTGAAATAGACCGCCTCTTGCCGCTTCATCGCCGTGAGGAACTGGGCATTGAGCCGGATCGCATCCGTGTTCTCCGGGGACATGCCGTACGCCTGCTGAGCCTTCAGCACCGCGTTGAGGATGTTCCCGTCATCCGCCAATGCCCGCGCCTGTTTCACCAACCGGCCCGCACGCCAGCTTTGGTACACATCCCGCAAGTCTCTCCCCCAGAACATCACCCCGAAGATGAAGCCGCCTGAGACGACGACGACAATCGACGAGCGCACCACCACCGCCGTGCGGCTCTGCCTGTCCACATGCGCCTGGGAAGGCGGCACCATCCACTGCCACACCGCGATGAACGGGCGCAGCAGGAGCGCGGGCTTTTGCCGTGCATTCGGATCGATCGTTTGGTCAGTGAGCATGAAGCGGGAAACCAGGCGGGCTGCAATGGTAGATGCATTGAACCCACCGTCACGTTCAAATTTAGAGCCAGCGCGCCAGGCCGCGCCACGTAGCTGCGCCCGCAAGGGCTTGGCTCCGTGCGGCGCGGCCTCACCACTCCGAAGCACCCACGCTCCCGCCGCCCGCTTGCGTGGGCGACTACGGGCGGCTACGGGCGGGCTCGTGGCCACGCACGTCTCTTCATCCCGCCTTCCGCGCGTCCGACACCAGCTTCATGAACGCATCCCTCTGCGCACCGAGCACCGCCGCAGCCTCTCCGTCCGGGCGCTTTCCGTGCGCTTCGAGAAGCACCCAGCCTTCATAGTCGGCGGCGACGAGAAGTTTCGCGAGCTTGTCCCACGGATAATCCGGCACCGTCGCGCCGCGGATGTGTGTGGTGTGGCCGAGGTGCTCACGCACTTTGGCGAAATTCGCATCGAGCCCTTCGCCCGCGAGATCCTCGGCATTCGAGTTCCAGCACACACGCACATTGTCGCGATCCGCAGCCTTCATGATGGTGGCGATGTGGTCTAGCTTCGCGGTTTCCTTCCCATGCACCTCCAGCCGGATCTCCTGCCCGAAGCCGAGCGAGTAGTCGCCCAGCTCTGCCAGCGCCGCGCCGATCTGCGCCAGCGTCTTCTCGACCGGCACATCCTTTGCCAGGCCGTTTGGCTTCACCTTCACCCCGCTGCCGCCGATGTCGTGGCTCAACTTGATGTACTCCTTCGCGCCTGCGATGTTTTTCTTCACCTCGTCAGCGTTGGCGGAGTGAAATTCGAAATTCGTGCCCATCCCGACGACATCCACTGGCGACGCCTCAAAGCGCTTCCGCACCTCCGTACGCTCGGCAGGCGTGAGCTTCGGACTCACGTTGTGCGCGTGCTCCACCCGCAGTTCCACACCGAGGATCTTGGCTTTCTCCAACGTCGTGATCAAAGCGGGCACATCAAGATCAGCGCCCCACATGTAGGTGCACAGGCCAAACTGAATGCCTTCCCCCTTGAAGTTCAGCGCATCCTGTCCGGCGGCCAGCGTCGCGACGCCGCTCCCGAACAAGGTGGAAATGAAGTGGCGGCGACGGAGATCGGACATGGTATGCGGAGGGTGTGTGGATTTGCGGCACGCTGGTCAGATGCGCGCCAGTGTCAATGTGAGTAACGACGGCAGACGCGACGTTTGGCAGCCGGAAGCGTATTAAATTCGCCCCTTGCCAACCCTAACACGTCGGCGGACCGATCCGCCATTCAATGCCTGCCCGGACACTCAGTCTCATCTGCCTGTTGATCTTCTTGCGTGCCGATGCGCGTGAGACGCGACTGTCGTGCCAAAGCGCGTGCGCCGAACTGGCGGACCGCATCCGGCGCGAGCCGACGAAGCTGGCGATGGCCATCGAAGACGCACTCGTGGCCCATGAGGCTTGCACACCGGAACTGATCGCGACCGCCATCGACACCGTGGCCGGCGAGCCGCTGTTCGTGCGCGAGATCTGGGACGCGGCCACCAAGGTGCTGCCGCAGCGCCGAGCCGAGATCGACATGGCCGTGCGGCGTTTCTCCGTGCCGCGCGCCGTCGTGTTCAAAGAACCCGCGCTCATCGTGCGGCGCGCTGAAGCGCCCGGCGCCGGCCGCACGCCACCGCTCGAAGTGCGGCGCGCCGAAGCTGCGAATGATCCACCGAGCGGACCGGAGCCCGAAGTCAGGCGCGCAGTCGTGCCCGCGCGCACCAACTCCAAAGGGGAGCCGCATGTCCGTAGGCCGCGTGGCAAAAACGCGAAACGTTGAGAGGAAGCCGCGCGCGACGCCCTCGCGGATGTGTGTGAGAGTCCGCGCCGTCCCGCCGTTCTCGTTCACTCATGATCCGCCGCCTTCTGCCTCTCGCTCTCGTTTGCACCACCGCTCTCGCCGCTGACGACTTCCCTGCGCCGTTCAACACCGAGAAGCTCGATCCGCAGGGGCCGATGCCAGCCGAAGAAGTCGCGCGCACGATGGAATTGCCGCCAGGTTTTCGCTGTCAGGTCTTCGCCGCCGAGCCCGATGTGCAGCAGCCCATCGCCATGAACTGGGATGCAAAAGGCCGGCTTTGGGTGGCGGAAAACTACACATACGCCGAGAACCCGAAGCGCTGGGACACCACGCTGCGCGACCGCATCATCATCCTCGAAGACAAGGACGGCGACGGCAAACAGGACGGCCGCAAAGTCTTCTGGGACAAAGGCAGCTACCTCACCAGCGTCGATATCGGCTACGGCGGCGTGTGGATTTTGAATGACGGCGCGCTCTCGTTCATCGCCGACAAAAACGGCGACGACATTCCCGATGGCGAGCCGGAGGTGCTGCTCGACGGCTTCAACGTCAAGACCATCGGCCACAACATCGTCAACGGCCTTCGCTGGGGCCCCGACGGCTGGCTCTACGGACGACATGGCATCACCGACACCTCGTCCATCGGCGCGCCCGGTACGCCGGAGGAGAAACGCACGAAGCTGAACTGCGCGATGTGGCGCTTCCATCCGACGCGCAGAGTCTTCGAGGTCGTGGCCCACGGCGGCACGAATTCATGGGGCCACGACTGGAACGAGCACGGCGAGCTTTTCATGATCAACACCGTGATCGGCCATCTCTGGCACGTCATCCCCGGCGCCTACTACGACCGCATGTTCGGCTCGCATCTGAACCCGCATGTCTATGAGACCATCAAGCAGACCGCCGATCATTATCACTTCGACATCGGCACAGAAAAGTGGAGCGACATCCGCAAAGGCGTCACATCCAAGACCAGCGATCTCGGCGGCGGCCACGCACACGTCGGCATGTTGATTTACCAAGGCGGCGCATGGCCGAAGGAATACGACGGCGCGGTGCTCACCTGCAACCTGCACGGCAACCGCATCAACATGGACAAGCTCGAACGTGAAGGCTGCGGCTACGTCGGCAAGCACGCCCCCGACTTCGTGCAGGCCAAGGACAAATGGTTCCGCGGCATCGACCTCCTGACGTGCCCCGACGGCAACATCATCGTCTCCGACTGGAGCGACACCGGCGAGTGCCACGACAGCGACGGCGTGCATCGGACGAGCGGGAGGATTTACAAGATCAGTTATGGGGCACCGAGAAAGGTGGAGCCTTTTGATCTGGCGAAAACGACGGTCAAAGCACTCCTAAACCATCTCACCGCATCAACCAACAACTGTTGGACGCGGCAAGTTCAGTTAGAGCTAGCAACCCGATGGTTGAA
>JANOBO010000327.1:0-10330 GCA_031411695.1 Verrucomicrobiaceae bacterium | reverse complement strand
CCCTTGAATTCAGCAGTCCGGTTCAGGGGCACAGCAAGCACAGCATCCGAGTTTGCGGGAACTGTGACCGAAACAAACCCAACCGGGTCAGTGGTTGCAGTTGTTTGGGCGAAAATCGACCCGGCACTGAAGAGGGCGAGGCTAAAAAGTTTGGCGCAGGTGGTTGTTTTCATGACGTGTGTGATTGGCATTTTCAGGTAAATACCCTGTGGAGGGTGCTTTGTTACTCAATTTCACAAAAAATGTCGAGCCAAATTTTAGTTTAATCAAGGGTTCAAAGGGCTTTCTTGGTGGAGCCACAGACTGTGCCACGGAGAGCGGCGTTCAACAATCGGTTGGCACTCATTGCAGAAAGAAGGGGGTCCGTTGCCGCCAAAGGCTTCCTCCATGAACACACCAAAGGGGCAAAACGTGGCTCCATGGACGTGCCTACAGTTGGAAACGAGTGGAGCCGAGCCATCAACCGGCGCCTGCGAATAGGCGACCCCAAGCATCTCCTTGAACTCTTCGCCATTTGCGGTTTGCAGGCCGGGCGGAAAGACTGTTTGGTCGGGACCACCATGCAGCTTCCCGCGCGTCGTGAATTCCAAACGGAAACTTCCGTTCCCAAAACGGGCATCCGACCCCGGCCCATCCACGCCCGAGAAGGGAATGTACCTGAGACGGCGGAACTCGAAGCTCTGCATTTCTCATGCCCTGCGTGTTTCAAAATGATGTCCGCCTCATCGGTGTCTGGCGCGGTGACTTGCCCGTCATGCGTCGCCGAAGTGATGCCTCCCCGACTCATCGGCAGGAAGCGAGTGAAGGAGCCGACCCCTGCGCCGACGAAGACTGGCAGGTTGAAATAGAATACCGGTCTGTGAGAAGCCTTTCACTGCGGCTCCCACGGTTCCCAAGGCACGTTGACCGCTCACGATCCGGTGGATCCCTGTCGAGAAGACCGTGGCGTCTCTCCGCAACATCAGGAGCTTTGCTAATAGCGGCCTTTCCCAGGACCGCTCATCCATTTCCATGCGCTCTCGATGTGGCTGCGCGGGTCCTTGTACTTCGCCTCCCAGCCGAGCACGGACTTCGCCTTCGCGGGATCGCAGATCAGTTCGGGCGGATCGCCAGCACGGCGGGGACCGTAGCCCACAGGAATTTTCTTTCCCGTCACAGTTTCGGCGGTGGCAATGATTTCCTTCACGGAGAATCCGCGACCGGTGCCGAGATTCACGGCGGTGGTGTCTCCGCCACGCCGCAAATACTCGAGGGCCAAAGCATGAGCGCTGGCGAGGTCGGCGACGTGGATGTAGTCGCGGATGCAGGTTCCGTCGGGCGTGGGATAATCGGTGCCGAAGACGGTGATCGCCTCAATCTCTCCGGTGATGGCCATGAGGATGCGCGGGATGAGATGCGTCTCGGGATCGTGATCCTCGCCGATCTCGCCGTCGAGATCGCAGCCGCTGGCGTTGAAATAGCGGAGAAAGACGGCCTTCAATCCCCACGCCGTCTCGCAGTCGCGCAGCACGCGCTCGAGCATCATTTTGCTGGCGCCATATGGATTCACGGGTTCCTGCGGATGCGTCTCGTCCATCGGCACGCGCACGGGATTGCCATACGTCGCGCAGGTGGATGAGAAGATGAACTGCTTGCAGCCATGCCGCTGCATCGCCTCGATCACCGTCAGCGGCGCGGCGAGGTTGTTGCGGTAATATTTGAGCGGATCAGTCACGGACTCGCCCACGTACGCGAACGCCGCGAAGTGCAGCACCGCCTCGGGTTTGTGCTCTGCGAAAACTCTTTCCATCAGCGCCGCGTCGCTCATGTCGCCTTCGACAAAGGTGACCCGATCCAGCGGCAGCGCCTCGCGGTGGCCGAACACCAAGCTGTCCAGAACGACGATCTTCTCCCCGCCGGCGAGGAGATGCTTCACGGTGTGCGAGCCAATGTAGCCCGCGCCACCGGTGATGAGGAGAGTGCCTTTGCTGGATGACATCGCGCATTCTGGTGGCGACGCAGTGAGTTTGCAAACGCGCCCGCATCCTGTTTGGCGGGATTCAAAGGCGGACAGGCACGTCTCGACAACCACCGCGCGGAAGAGCGGGCGCCGCAGCGGACAATCTCCGGCACGACCCGCTTGCGCCTCCTTTACGCCCGCCTACCCTCGCCGCCACTTATGGAAACAGTCAGACTCGGCATCGTCGGCCTCGGTAACATGGGCAAAGCCCATCTTGGAAACATCCGCGCCGGCAAGGTGCCCGGCCTTCGCGTCACCGCCATTTGCGAGAGCCACGGCCCGATCCCTCCGCTCCAGGACGGCGAGACGTCATTCACGGACGTCAGCAAAATGATTGGCAGCGGCCTCATCGACGCCATCCTGATCTGCACGCCGCACTTCTCACACACCACCATCGGCATCGAGTCGCTGAAGGCAGGGCTGCATGTGCTCGTCGAGAAACCCATCTCCGTTCACAAGGCTGATTGCGAGCGGCTCATCGCGGCGCACACGGACAAAACCAAAATCTTCGCCGCCATGTTCAACATGCGCACGAACGCCACATTCAAGAAAGTGAAGGACCTCATCGACAGTGGCGAGATCGGCGCGGTGCGCCGCGTGCATTGGGAGGTCACCAATTGGTTCCGGACGAACTACTACTATGCGACCGGCGGCTGGCGCGGCACCTGGAAGGGCGAGGGCGGCGGCGTGCTCATGAACCAGTGCCCGCACAATCTGGATCTCTTCCAGTGGATGTTCGGCATGCCGCAGCGCGTGCGCGGCTTCTGCCAGTTCGGCCGCTTTCATGAGATCGAAGTCGAGGACGACGTGACCGCCGTGATGCAGTACGACAACGGCACCACCGCCACCTTTGTCACCAGCACCGGCGAAGCTCCAGGACGCAACGTCTTGGAAATCTCTGCCGAGCAAGGCCGCATTACCGTGAAGGACGGCACGCACATCCACTTCCAGCGCAATCGCCAGCCCATGAGCAAGTTCTGCATGGAAGCCGAGGCCGCCTTTGCCATGCCAGAGAGCTGGCACATGGAAATCCCCGTCGGCGAGAGCGGCGGACAGCACGTGGAGATTCTGCAAAACTTCACCAACGCCATCTTGAAAGGTGAGAAGCTCCTCAGCCCCGCCGAAGAAGGCACCCGCAGCGTCGAGCTGGCAAATGCGATCCTTCTCTCCACGTGGCAGGATAAAACCATCGAACTGCCGATGAGCAGCGCCGACTACGAGCGCATCCTCATCGAGAAGGGCGAGAAGAGCACCTTTCAGAAAACCAAGGTCGTCGCCAAGGCCAGCGCGGATGATTTTGCGAAGAGCTTTCGATGAGACGGAGGAAGCTGAGGGGCGGCTGTGCCGTCGTTGAGCATTTGTTGAACGATGGTTGAGCGGTCGTTGCGATCTCGGGCACTCCCCGTCGGCGCTTGCCGATTTCAGCCCCGCCGTTTAACCTCCCGCCATGTCCGTCGCATCATTCGCCGACATTCCCTCACGCCCGTTCACACGGGAGGAGTACCACGCCATGGCAGATGCAGGCATTCTTACCGAGCAGGATCGAGTCGAGCTTATCAAAGGAAGGATCGTTCCCATGATGCCCCTTGGCCCGTGGCACAACAGCAGCACATCTCACCTGATTAAACGTCTGGTCCTCGCATACGGCGATCTGGCGATTGTGAACGCAGGCAACTCCGTCGGCCTCGGCAGCGACTCCGACCCCATCCGGATGTAACCGTGATGCGGTGCCGTGAAGATCATTATTCCACATCGCATCCAACCGCGACGGACATTCTGCTCCTGATCGAAGTCTCCGACACCTCGCGCGCTTATGCCCTGGGCACCAAGCACGACCTCTATGCCGAGCAGGGCGTGAGTGAGTATTGGGTGGTGGACCGCCAGATGGCTGGCATTCATGTCTTTCCTCGCCCGAGGGAAGGCATCTTCACCGAGACGCGGTTGTATTCCAAAGGCGAGCGCATCGCGCTGCCGGAGTGTGGGGACGCCACCTTTCTGGTGGACGATTCCGGCGTGTGAGTCGTTCCACAGTTCATTCCATACAGATCAGCCCGCCCACGAATGGATCGCTGCTTCGTCGCGTCCGAGGCTTCCCACGCCTTCGGCTCGCGGCAAATCCACTCTTGCGCCTCGGGATACTCGAAGCCATCACTTCACGCCCAATCCCCCACCACCCATGATCAAACTCACTGGAATCGCAGACGAAGCAGGCGCGCCACTCGACGTGCAAATCAAGGCTCACAAGGAACTCGGCTGGGACAGCATCGAGTCGCGCGGCGTGGAGGTCGATGGCGTGAAGGGCAATCTGCATGAGATCCCGGACGCGACGTTCGAGAAGGTCTGCGAAAAGCTCGCGGCGGCGGACATGACGGTGTGCGGCTTTGGCTCGCTCATCGGAAACTGGGCGAAGAAAATCGGCGATGATTTCTCCGTAACGGCGGCCGAGATCGACCGCGCGATTCCGCGCATGAAGCGGCTCGGCGCGAGAATGATCCGCGTGATGAGCTACGCGGTGTGCAAGGACGAGGGCGGCAAGGATTTGAGCGAGCAGTTCGAGTCCGAGCGCATCAAGCGGATGCGCGAGATCAACCGACGTTTCGCCGACGCGGGGCTCATCGTGCTGCACGAAAACTGCATGAACTGGGGAGGCATGAGCCCGACGTACGTGAAGCGCATGATGGATGCCGTGCCAGACATGAAGTGGGTCTTCGACACGGGGAATCCCGTCTTCATCGACGACCGCGACCGCCCCGGCCACAAGCAGGACTCGTGGGAGATGTACCAAGCCGTGAAGCCGAACATGGCGCACGTGCACGTGAAGGACGGCCGCTGGGATGCGGAGACGAAAGCGGAAACCTTCACCTACCCCGGCGAAGGCGACGGACAGACGGAGCGCATCATGGCAGACCTCGTGAAGACCGGCTACTCCGGCCACATCAGCATCGAGCCGCACGTCGCCGTTGTTTTCCACGGCGCAGGCAGCGCGGACAATTTGTCGCCCGAGGAAAAGGCGAAGGAGCAATACGACAGCTACCTCAAGTACGGCCGCATGCTCGAGGCGATGCTGAACAAGGTCGGCGCGAAGTTGGATTGAGGCAGGCCTCGTCAACGCTGCGAAGCGGTGCAGCGCTGGAGTGATCCGCAGGCGGGACTCCGACCACGGGGTTCTGGCGGAGTTTGCGCGCGGCTTGAGGCAAAGTCTTGAGCCTTGTCACGTCGGCTGCTACGGTCGGCTTCATGCTCGCCGCGCGTATCATCGTTTTGTTTTGGTTCATCGTCGCATCAAGTCAGGCTGATGAGGCGCTGATGATTGATCCGATCAAGTCGGCGCTCACCACGGCAATCTCCAGCGGCAAGACGCCCGGTGCGGTGTTTCACATCGAGCGTGGCGGCGAGTCGGCGCACTTTGCGCTCGGGAATCGCGCGCTGGTCCCGGAGAAGGAATCGATGACCGAAGACACCATCTTCGACGCGGCCTCACTGACGAAGGTGATCGCCACGACAACTTCTGTGATGGTGTTGTTTGATCAGAAGCGGATCAGTCTCGACGCGGCGGCGCGGTCATACCTTCCCGAGTTCACTGGTGACGGGCGCGACGGGATCACGGTGAGGCATCTGCTTTCTCACGTCTCGGGCTTGAAGCCCTCGCTGCCAAGTGATCCCACAAAAGTGGGGCAACCGGCCCGGTTGCCGGATGCGGCTGCAACCCAGCGGGTTGCACCACCATTGACTTGGAGCGGCTACGAGACCGCCATCAAGCTGGCCTGCGCGCACACGCCGGAGACGACTCCCGGCACCGCATTCCGCTACAGCGACATCAATTTCATCCTGCTCGGCGAGATCGTGCGGCGGGTAAGCGGAGAGACGCTGGACGCCTTCGCGGCGAAGCATGTGTTCGGTCCGTTGAAGATGACAGCCACTTCATTTAAGCCGCCGGCTGACTGGCTGCCACGCATCGCTCCGACGGAAAAAGATGAGAACGGCGTGATGCTGCGCGGCATCGTGCATGATCCCTCAGCGCGCCGCATGGGCGGTGTGGCGGGACATGCCGGGCTCTTCACCTGCGCGGGCGATCTGGCGCGGTTTGCGCGGATGATGCTGAACGGCGGTGAACTCGACGGCGCACGCGTTTTGAAAACCGAGACGGTCATGCTGATGACCAGCGTGCAGACACCCGCCATCGTGTCGGATCGCCGTGGGCTCGGCTGGGACATCGATTCCCACTACAGCCGTCCGCGCGGATGGCATCCGGATGACAAGACACATGCGCGCGCGGAATTTCCGCTGGGCTCATTCGGCCACACTGGATTCACGGGCACGAGCCTGTGGATCGATCCCTTCTCGCGCTCCTTCGTGGTTCTGCTCACCACGCGATTGCATCCCGACGGCAAGGGCGATGTGCGCGATCTGTATTCCGAGATCGGCTCGCTCGCGACGAAGGCCATCCCGGGATTTGATTTCAAGCGCGTGCCGGGTGCTTTGTTGCCACGACTGAAAACCGACGAGGTGCCCACCGTGCTCAATGGCATCGATGTGCTGCGCCGAAGCCAGTTCGCTCCGCTCGCAGGGCTGAGGCTCGGCCTCATCACCAATCACACCGGAAGCGACAACCTGCGCAACACGACCATCGACCTCCTGGCCGCTGCGCCGGGCGTGAAGCTGCGCGCGCTCTTCAGTCCCGAGCACGGCATCCGCGGCGCGCTGGACCAAGCCAAGATCACCGACAGCAAGGACGCGAAGACAGGCCTGCCTGTCTTCAGCCTCTACGGCGAGCGCCGCGCGCCCAATGCGGAGCAGCTCAAAGATCTCGACGCACTCGTGTTCGACATCCAGGACATCGGCTGCCGCTTTTACACTTACATCTCCACGATGCAGCTCGCGATGGAGGAAGCGGCGAAGAACGGGAAAAAGTTCATCGTGCTGGACCGCATCAATCCCATCGGCGGCGCGACCATCGAAGGGCCGGTGCAGCCCACGAAGGAAAGCTTCGTCGCCTGTCATCCCATCCCGCTGCGGCATGGCATGACGGTCGGGGAGCTGGCGCGGCTCATGAATCACGAGCGCGGCATCGAGGCTGATCTCGTGGTGATTCAATGCGAAGGCTGGCGGCGCGGTGCCTGGCTGGACGCGACCGGATTGCCGTGGACGAATCCATCCCCCAATATGCGGAGCCTCACAGCAGCCGCGCTTTATCCTGGAGTCGGCCTGCTCGAGTCAGCGATCTCCGTGGGCCGCGGCACCGACCGCCCGTTCGAGATCGTCGGCGCGCCGTTTGTGGATGATCTGCGCTTTGCCAGCGAGATGAACAAAGCTGGGCTCGCCGGTGTGCGGTTTGTTCCAGTGCGCTTCACGCCGACTGCGAGCACGTTCAAAGACAAGCCGTGCGGCGGGGTGGACATCATCGTCACCGACCGCGCGGCGCTGCGCGCGGTGGATGTTGGCATCGCGTTGGCGTGTATGCTGCACAAACTTCACGGCGAAAAATTTGCCGCGAAACAGATGAGCCGTCTGCTGCTTGATGAGACGGGGCTCGCGGCGATCAAAAGCGGGAAGCCGTGGCGTGAGATCACCGCGATGTGGCGGGAGCCGCTGGAGGTGTTCGAGCGTAGGCGGGTGGCGTTCCTGTTGTATCCATGGTGAGTAGCATCAGCCGCGTCTTGGTGCGCAATGCTTCGTTGATACGCGGCCACAAGCCTTGCGCGGTCCAGGTGCGCAACGCATCATGCACGGTGCTCTTGGCCGCGAACTCCTTGGGCAAGAGTGACCCTTGGCAGCCGGTCTTGAGAACATGCCGGATCGCATCAAGACAAGCTCTCACTGAGTTCAGATCACGCAATCGCCCACGTCCATGCCTGGCATCCGCGGGGTAAATGAGCGGCCCAATAAGGTCTTGTCCATAATCGTGGGATGCTGTCACATCCCACGCTTCACATTCACTCCTTCCACATGGCACCCGGCATGACGGATGCTCATCACTGATATGACTCACCCCTTTTGATGCGTATGCCGTGGCAGCAGGGTCTCCCACATGGCTTTCAGGGTTGCATCATCGTCCGGGTGAACGGGCCGTCCGCGCAGACTTGTACTCGCGGTTTCTTTCGCGCTTTTGTGCGCCCATCCCACCCCGTGTGTAGGCTATCCCCCACTCAGCGCACCACCCGCGCGCCGCCGCCTGCGAATGTCTTCTCGACTTCCTTGCGGGTCGCCATCGACGTGTCGCCGGGGGTCGTGGAGGCGAGGGCACCGTGGGCGGCACCATATTCGACCGCCTTCTGCGCGTCGTTGAACTCAATGAATCCGAACTGCACGCCGGAGGCGAAGCTGTCACCGCCGCCGACGCGGTCGAGGATTTCGAGGCCGGGATACTGGCGGCTCTCGTGGAACTTGCCATCGTGCCACAGGATCGCGCTCCAGTCATTCTTGGTGGCGGTGATGACGTGGCGCAGCGTCGTCGCCGCGACCTTGAAGTTGCTGAACTCCTTCACGGCGGTCTCGATCATGCCCTTGAAGGCGTCGGTCTCGATGTGGCCGAGCGTCTCCTGGCCTTTCACTTCAAAACCGAGCGAGGCGGTGAAGTCCTCCTCGTTGCCGATCATGACATCGACATACTTTGCGATCTCACGATTGACCTCCTGCGCCTTCTTCAAGCCGCCGATGGTCTTCCAAAGCGATGGGCGATAGTTCAAATCGTAGCTGACGATGGTGCCGTGCTTGTTGGCGGCTTTCACGGCTTCGACTGTGAGTTCAGCAGTGGTCGCGGAGAGCGCTGCGTAAATGCCGCCAGTGTGGAACCAGCGGACGCCGAGCTTTCCAAAAATGTGGTCCCAGTCGATGTCGCCTGGCTTAAGCTGCGAGGCTGCGGTGTTGCCACGGTCAGGATTGCCCACCGCACCCCGAATGCCGAAGCCGCGCTCAGTGAAATTCAAGCCGTTGCGCACGGTGCGACCGATGCCGTCATCCTCGCGCCACTTGATGAAGTCCTCGATGAGATGGCCGACTTCGTTGTCCACGAACGCGGTGACGACGGCGGTCTTATAGCCGAAGCATTTTCTCAGGCCGCGTGAGGTGTTGTACTCGCCGCCGCCTTCCCATGCTTGGAAGTTGCGCGCCGTGCGGATCCGGCCCTCGCCGGGATCGAGACGCAGCATGACTTCACCGAGCGAGATTTGATCGAAGGCGCAGGACTCACGGGATTTGATGGAGAGACTCATGATGTGGAAAGGGCGGGATTATGTCGGAATTTGGGAAGCTGTAAATCTGGAAAGGAATGTGGATTGATTTGCTGGTTCCAAAGCCGGAACGGCCCGGAATTAGGGTGTCGGTGCCGTTCGACCGAGGTGGCTTGTCAGGTGCGCAACTGGCCGCGCACGGAACGGCTTACTTCAAGAAAAGTCGAAGGGTCAGCTTGTCCGATGCCGACCCCTTCCACGCTTCGGATCTACTCTTGAATTGAACATACTGGATTGATACCGGCTTGTCCGTCGCAGCTCTCTCTGAAAGCTCGACCAAGCTTGAATCGAGCACACGCCATGTGAAAACTCCGAGCTTGAGCTTGCCCCTTTGGCTCGTGCCAGTGCCGTCCTTTGTGAATGACCATTCCGTGTTTTTGTCGGTTTGCCAGGTCTTCCCCACGAACCATTTCGGATCAAGCGCTTTGCCGGTTTCGGTTGGTTCGCTTGGCTCGGCCATGGGCTGCGTTCGGGCGGGAAGTTTCTTCTCCAGTTCAGCAGCATCGATTGCCTGTTTGATCGAATTGATCTCAGCTTGGACCAGGTTAGCGGCTTCCAGATTTGTCCCACGAGCATAGCTGTCGCGCCGCTTCTCAAGTTCGACGAGGTAGGTCTGCGTCAGTGGTGTAGTCACTCTCTCGATTGCCGCCTTGTAGTTGGCTTGAAGTTGCTTGAACTCCGGAGCCTCCACGGCGCGGACCGTTGCCCCGAATGACAACACGCACAGAAGGGAAAGGAAGAAGTGTTTCATATTCATAGCTGGTCAATGTCGCAGTCGGCTGAGCTACACTCAGAACGGGTTGGCTCGAGCGATCGGCTCCTTGCCCGCGAGGTAGCGCGTGAGATTTTCCACGGCGCAACTGGCCTGGCGCTGCACGCTCTCGTGCGTGCGTGAGCCGATATGGGGCGTGAGAATGACGTTGGGCAAACCGAGCAACGGGTGATCGGCGGGCGGCGGCTCCTGGTCGAGCACGTCGGCGGCGTATGCGAGTAGTTGATTGGACTTGAGCGCTTCGACGAGCGCGGTGAGATCGACGAGCTCGCCACGACCGGTGTTGACGATGACAGCACCCTTTTTGATGAGCGGGAAATTCTTCGCGTT
>JANOBO010000326.1:0-11251 GCA_031411695.1 Verrucomicrobiaceae bacterium | reverse complement strand
CCAACCGGTCTTTTGGCACACCTCGGCCAGCGTCGCGACAAACATCTCCCGATCACCGTCATCCCGAACGATGGCCTCTCTTCGATCTCCTCGCGCGAGGACATGATAAACGGCTCCGGGATACTGGATTCTCAACTGCCTGGGCATGCTCGGATCAGAGCAGTTTCCATAAGTTTGTCAAGAATCGTCTCCTGACCCTTTTTTGCTGACCCTTTTTTGTGAAAACCAAACCAACACCGATTAATCGCCAACCCACGGCTCCCTCCGCCGAACCACGCTCAACTAAGCTCAACGGCGCACCGCGCCCCGCAACAACCGCAAACCTCCCCTCCCGCACCCTCACCGCCTTCAACCCCGCACTCCCGCTCGATGGCTCGCTGATCGTGGCGGATGTGCTGCGGGATCAGTTCAATGCTTTGAACGGCGACACTCAGACGCGGGCGACGCAGGCGGCGGTGGCTGCGGATGTGGCGGCATTGAATGCGGAGATCGCGGCGCGACCGACAGTGTCCCAGGTGGATGGGCAGATCTGGGCGGCCATAAGCACCACGGCGCGGAATCCTGCGGCGGTGTCACCGCTCTACATCGCCATCTCTGATCCGCCGACGCAGGGTGAGGTGCAGGCGGTGCTGGAGCGGCTGAACGAGCTGATCATCGCCACGTACCGCGCGCCGTGACGAAGGGGCGGTCTGGGAGGGGAGCCGGACCTCTCAGACAAGATTCCCAGGATGGCAGGATTAACAGGGCGCTTTCTGGACGCATCAACCTCAGGGGAACTCCTGCTCACGCGCGCGATCCTGCAACCCTGTGAAACATGGCTATGCCACACCTTTTGCGGGTTTCGTGCGTGAGATCTCTCGACGCTCGCCGCGCGCGCAAAAGCAGTTGCGCGCCGTGGGGCGGCTCCTACAATCGCCACCCCTGTGCCTCTGTCTCCCTCCAATCCTGCGGCCCCAGTGCCGGCGTGCCCGCGCAAGTGCTGGCGTGCGAACTCGACGGTGCGCGTGGTGGCGGTGGTGTTGTTTTTACTGGGCGTCTTGTGGTTCTTCAGGGATCTGCCCGCCGGTCTGCGCTGGCCGGTGCGCGCCTTGTTCTTCATCTCGGCGGGCTGGCTGGTCGTCACGCTGGTGCGGGCCATCCGGGCGACGCGGTTCACGGGGAGGAAGGTCGCCTTCATACTCATTCTGGGCGGCTTTTATTATTTGGTGCTGTCAGTGGTCTGCCATGTTTTCATCACCTTCATGAGCAAGCGGGACGACCGCATGGTGATGCGCGGCAGCACACGCCTCACGGACGCGACGCGCGCGGATCTGCTGCGCGCGATCCGTGGTCTCGGCATCACGGGATTCGATCCGGTCATCGGCTGGACGCCGCGGCCTTCGATCCAGCACGAGATCTACAAGACGAATGCTCAGGGCATCCGCGCGCTGCATGAGTATCCGCTGAAGGCGGCTGATGAGGCGCTGCGATTTCTCTGCATGGGTGATTCATTCACGTTCGGCGTCGCGGTCGGCAATGACGAAAGCTATCCGGCGCAGGCGGAGAAACTGATGCCCGGAAGCGAGTGGCTGAATTTTGGCGTGCCGGGCGGATGCCTGACGCAGGCGTATCTCCGCTACCGCGAGCAGGCAGCGAAGTTCGGCGGCGCCACGGTGGTGGTCGGCTTCATGACGAATGACGCGCAGCGCACGGTGAACGCCTTCCGCCCGTTCCTGAACAGCGATTCCGGCTGCCCGATGCCGAAGCCGTTCGCGAAGCTGACGAGAGGCAAGTTTTCCATTGAGCCGAATCCCTGCCGGACGCTTGAGGACTTGCGCCGCATTCATGACCACGAGCTAGAGGAGCTGCCGAAGCTTCTCGCGCTCGATTACCTCACCTGGAGCGGAAGGCAGGAACGGGGCGGCAGCATCGGGCGCGCGTTCACTTTCATTTACACCACGCGGGAGATCGACAGGAACCTGGATGCGATCGTGGACTACCGCTGGCAGGCGGGAGCTGCGATACGGTCCTGGCTGCCGCGTGATCCGTATGGTGACGACATTTGGGAAAAGGACAGTCCGGGCTTCCAGGCTGTGTGCGCGATGTTCGAGACGTTCTCGAAACAAGTGGCCGCAGACGGCCGCAAGGTGCTCTTCGTCATCATCCCGGGTCCGCAGGATGTGTTCGACTTTTCCAAGCGCCGCCCGCGTGTGTATGAGAATCTCATCGCTCATTTGCAGTCCGCCGGCGTGCCGCATCTCGACTTCCTCGATCCTTTGGTGGCGCTGCATCCAGACGACTTGAAGGACGAGGCAGCTCTTTTTGTCGGCAAGCATTACAAGCCGGAGGTGACCAAGGAGCTCGCCCGGGAAATCATGAAGAAGGTCGGTCTTCCAGTCGCGCCGGTCGCACGCTGAGTTTCCCCCCGCAACCCAGCAGCAGCCGTGTCAGCCTCTCTCCTCCCAGCCAAAGCACGCGTCGCAGATCTGCTGCGCGGCGCCACCTTCCGCGTGGTCGCGGCGCTGATGTTTTGTGCGTTGGTGATTTTGTTTTTCCCTTCGGTGCCCGCCCCGCTGCGCTGGCCAGTCCGCATCGCGTGGTTGTTTGCCGTCGCGTGGGTCTTGATCAAACTCCTGCGGACCGTGTGCACGGCGCGCCTCACCTGGAGGAAGTCGCTCTTCATTCTGGTCATCGTGCTGGTGCAGTATTTGTGCGTCGCGCTCGCCTGCCAGGTCTTCATCGTGGTGATGAGCAAGCGCGATGACCGTCTGACGACGCGCGGCCTGAGCAAGCTGACTCCAGAATGCGTGGAGGGCATTCAAGCGATGTTGTCGCCGAAAGGCTTCAACATATTCAGCCGGGAACTGGGCTGGGAGCTGCGCCCCGGCCGCCGTTCGAGGCTCTACGCCGTCAACCAGCAAGGCCTGCGCTCGCTCAGGGAGCACGACCTCACGCCTGCTGACCCCGACAGGCGTTTCCTTTGCATGGGTGATTCGTTCACCTTTGGCACAGCGGTCGGGGACGATGAAACCTATCCCGCGCACTGTGAGAAGCTCATGCCGGGCAGCGAGTGGCTGAACTTCGGCGTGCCCGGCACCTGCCTCACGCAGTCCTATCTGCACTACCGGCGCAATGCGGCGAAGTTTGGCGGCCGGCACGTCATCATCGGCTTCATGTCCAATGACGCGATGCGCACGGTGAATTGTTTCCGCCCGTTCGTGAACACCGAATCCAACGCGCCGCTGACCAAGCCCTTCGTCCGCTTGCGCGAGGGCAAGTTTTCCCTGGAGCCCAATCCATACAGCAGTGCCGACGACTACCGGCGCCTGCTTGCCGACGATCGTGCGGAACTCGACAAGCTGCGCCGGCTCGACTACCTGAGCTGGGTTCGCGAGAAGCAATCCTCGAACCCCATCCTCCGCACGCTCAGCTACATCGTGGATGCGCGGCAGCTCGACCGGAGCTTTGACATGCTGCTGGACTCCAGCCTTCCATTTGCCCGAACCATGCGGGAGTGGCTGCCGCAGGATCCATACGGGCGCGCCATTTATCGCCCGACGTCAGAGGGGTTCGTGGCGATCACCGCGCTGTTTGATCTTTACCACCAGCAGGTCGTCTCAGACGGCCGCGTGCCATTGATCGTGATTCTGCCAGGTCCGCTGGATGTGGAGGACTTCGAAAGCGGAGCGGAACGCCAGTATGCACCGCTCCTCGCGCACCTGCGCGCACGGAACTATGCCGTGCTGGATTTTCTCGACCCGCTCGTGGCGAGTCATCGGGCCGATCTCAAGACCAGCTCGCTCTTTGCGCAGTCGCATTACAAGGCGCACATCAACCAGGAACTGGCCGCCGCGGTCATCGGGGCGCTACCGCCGCGTTAGTGTGTGGGGCAATGTTTGTATGAAAGGGCTCGTCTCACGCCAGCTTCACAGCACCACGGTCCGCGTCTGCGCGGCCCTCGTCTTCGTGGCTGCGGTGGTGGTGGGCTTTCCCGATCTTCCCGGCGCGCTGCGGTGGCCGGCGCGGGTGCTCGTGGTGGGTGCCTTGATTTTTCTGACGGCGACCTTTGCACGCGCGCTTCTCCGGGCGCGTTGGTCGGTGAAGGGTGTGGCGTTTTGCAGCGTGCTGCTCGCGTTCATGTTCGCGGCCACGCATCTGTTGTGCCACATGTTCATGCGCGTGATGGGCACGCGCGATGATCGGATGGCTCTGCGTGGGGAACTCACGCTCACTCCGGAATGCAGGCAGCAGATCGAGAAGCTCATTGCCGGCGGGGACCATGATGGCGGCTTTCACCCGGTCATCGGCTGGGTGCCGCGCGCGGGGGCGAAAGTGCCTGGCATCACAGTCAACAGCCAGGGCATCCGGGCGACGCGTGAGTATGCCCTCACGCCGCCGGACCGCGACAAGCGTGTGCTCTGCATGGGAGACTCCTTCACGTTCGGTGACGGGGTCGGCGATGCCGAGACCTACCCGAGCCACGCGGAGCAGATGTCCCCTGGCTGGGAGTGGCTGAACTTCGGGATCGGCGGCGCATGTCTCACGCAGGCCTACCTGCACTACATTGAGAACGCGCGGAAGTTTGACGGCAAGCACGTCATCATCGGCTTCATGACGAACGACGCGCAGCGCACGGTGAACTGCTACCGCCCCTTTGTGAACCGCACCTCGGGCATGGCGATGGTGAAGCCTTTCGCATTCATCGACGACCACGGACAATTTGGAATCAAACCGAACCTGTTCTCGAGCCTCGATGACTACCGCAGGCTGCTGGGCAATGAGTCGGGCGAACTGCGCGCCTTGCTGCGGCAGGACTACCTCACCTGGGGTCGTGTCGGAGGGCAGTTGTTTTTAGAGAGCCCGATCACCCGCACCTTCTCGTATGCCTGCGCCCAGTTGAAGGTGCCCCTCAAGCTCGAGGTACTGATGGATGACAAGCTGCCGGTGCGCGCGTGGTTCCGGTCGCTAGCCGCATGGGATTTGTACGGGGCTGAGTTTTGGGCCGAGGAGAGCAAGGGCTTCCGCGCGCTCTGCGGCATGTTCGACTTGTTTCATTCCACCGTCGTCAAGGACGGCCGCACACCTCTCATCGTCATCATTCCCGGCCCGCATGATGTGGAAGACTTCAAGAAGGGCCGCGCACGGCAATACGCATCGCTGTCGCGTTTTCTCAACCAGCGCGGCTACCGTATCCTCGACTTCCTCGATCCGCTGCTCGCCGCGCATCGGGATGATCTATCTGAAGAGGCGCTCTTCGTCATCAGGCACTACCAAAGTCATGTGAACCGCGAGCTGGCCCAGGAAATCATCAAGGCCTTGCCTTTGATGGATGCCGGCGGCGTGCGATGACAACTTCCTTCATGCACGACGCCAGCCAGTCCCGGGAAATGCGCAGGCAGTGGATGCCAGCCGTGAAGGTCGTGGCCGCGCTGGGGGTGTGGTTCCTGCTGCTGGCATGTTTGATGGATCTGCCCAACGGGCTGCGCTGGCCCGCGCGTGTGATCTGGATCGCGCTTGGGTTTTGGTTCGTGTGGATCACGATCGCGGCGCTGCGTCGCACGACCTTCACGCTGCGGAAGGGTGTGTTCATCCTCTTGGTCGTCGGCATCAATTATTTTCTGCTCAGCCTTGCGTGCCATGTCTTCATCAGGCTGATGAGCGGGCGTGATGACCGTCTCAGCAGCCGCGGCATGACGGCGCTGCCCGAGCCCTGCAAGGAGGGAATCCGGGCCTTGATCGCCGACGACAAGTTCAATGTCTTCAGCAAGGAAATCGGCTGGGTGCCGCGCCCCGGATACGTCCACACGAAGGCTGGCTTCACCATCAACGCGCAAGGTGCCCGCGCTACCCGTGAGTATCCGCTGCCCGCACCCGACGTGGACAAGCGCATCCTCTGCGTTGGCGATTCCTTCACCTTCGGCGTGGAGGTGAATGATGCCGAGAGCTACCCGGCGCACGCAGAGAAGATGCGGCCCGGCACGGAGTGGATCAATCTCGGCATCCCCGGCGCATGCCTCGTGCAGGCGTATCAGCGTTATCTCCGCGATGCGCCGTCGTTTGGAGGGAGGCATGTCGTCGTGGGGTTCATGAGCAACGACGCGCAGCGCACGGTGAACGCCTTCCGCCCGTTCTTGAACATCGACTCCGGGTGCCCGTTTACGAAGCCGTTTGCCAAGTTTGTGAATGGCAGCTTCAGCATCGAGCCGAATCCATTCTCGTCCATTGACGACTTCAAGAGCCTCCTCGCCGATGAAGCCACGGGCTTGGCAAAGCTTGCCGAGGTGGATTACGTCGCCTGGAGTTCCGCCGGCCGCGGCCAGCCACGCGGCGCGATCAGCCGCACGCTCATTTATGTGTGGGAAGCGCGGCAGCTTGACCGCAATTTCCACATGATGATGGACAGCCGGCTTCCGCTCGCCTCGTGGATCAAGAGTCGCGTGCCGTCAGATCCGTACGGCCGCAGCATCTGGTCTGCGGACAGTCCCGGCTTCAAGGCTGTGACGGGAATGTTCGAGCGCTGCCGCCAGAAGATCATCGCCGACGGGCGGGAGCCGCTCTTCGTGCTGATGCCCGGCGCGTCCGATGTGCAGGACGCGCTCCGTCATTTTCCCTGTCAGTACACATCGCTCGTGGGCTATCTGTCGCACCACGGATTCCCCTTCATCGATTTCCTCCCGACTCTGCTGGCCAGGCAAAATGGGCGGCTCACGCTGGAGAAAGTTTTCGTCGATGTCCACTATCGGGGCAGCGTGAACAGGGAGCTGGCGCGGGAGATCATCCATGCGCTGAAGCTTCCTTGATCCGAGAAGCCGGGCAATCCAATGGTTGCACTGCCGCGAAGCCTTCCTATCTAGCGACCTCCCATGCCATCCATCCTCGGACTCTCAGCTTATTATCACGACAGCGCGGCCGCGCTCGTCGTTGACGGCGACACCATCGCGGCCGCGCAGGAGGAGCGCTTCACGCGCATCAAGCACGACTATCACTTTCCAAAGAACGCTGCTCACTACTGCCTGAAGGAGGCCGGGCTGGAGATCGAGAACCTCGATTACGTCGCGTTTTACGACAAGCCGCTGCAGAAGTTCGACCGCCTGCTCGAGACCTACCTCGCCTATGTGCCCGGCGGGTTGCGCAGCTTCATGATGGCGATGCCGCTATGGCTGAAGACAAAGCTGCACCTGCCGCGCGAGATCCGCAACGCTCTGGATGGCCGCTTCAAGAAGCGCATCGTCTTCACCGGCCATCACGAGAGCCACGCGGCCAGCGCGTATTATCCCAGCCCCTTCGACAAGGCAGCCATCCTCACCATCGACGGCGTGGGCGAGTGGGACACGGCGACGATCGGCATCGGCGAAGGCAACAAGATGCGCCTGCTCAAGACGATGCACTTCCCGCACTCGCTCGGCCTGCTCTACAGCGCGGTCACTTACTTCTGCGGCTTCAAGGTGAACAGCGGCGAGTACAAGCTCATGGGTCTCGCACCCTACGGCCAGCCGAAGTACGCCGACATCATCCTCGACAAGCTCATCGACCTCAAAGATGACGGCTCGCTGGCGATGGACATGAGCTACTTCAGCTATTGCGAAGGGCTGCGCATGACCAATGACAAGTTCGCATCGCTGTTCGACGGCCCCGCGCGCAATCCCGAGACACCGATCACGCAGCGCGAGATGGACATGGCCGCGTCGATTCAAGTCGTGACTGAGAAAGCAGTGCTCGCCATGGCGCGCTACGCCAGACAGCTCACCGGCTGCGAGAATCTCTGCATGGCAGGCGGAGTCGCGCTGAACTGCGTCGCGAACGGCAAACTCATCCGTTCGGGTATTTTCAAAAATGTCTTCGTGCAGCCCGCCGCCGGTGATGCGGGTGGCGCGCTAGGTGCGGCGTTGTTTGTGCATTACAATCTGCTTGGCAACGAGCGCAAAGCCGATCCTGGCGACTCTTGCAAAGGCTCGCTGCTCGGCCCGCGGTTTAGCAACGCCGAAGTGCGCGCCGAGCTCGACAAGGTCGGCGCGGTGTATGAATTCATCGAAGACGAGGCGAAGCTGCTCGAAGTCGTCGCCAGTGAAGCCGCGCACGAAAAAGTCATCGGCTGGTTTGCAGGCCGGATGGAGTTTGGCCCGCGCGCGCTGGGCAGCCGCAGCATCATCGGCGATCCACGCAGCCCCGCGATGCAGACGCAGATGAACCTGCGCATCAAGTTCCGCGAGAGCTTCCGGCCCTTCGCGCCCGTCGTGCTGCGGGAGGAAGTGAGCGACTACTTCGATCACGACGGCGACAGCCCCTACATGCTCGTCGTCGCCGATGTGAAGAAAGATCTGCAACGCCAGCTCAGCCCCGAGGAGCAGGCCGCGATGAAGGATCCCGACCTGCGCAAGCGCGTGAACGTCGCGCGCTCCACGCTGCCAGCCATCACGCACGTCGATATGTCCGCGCGCATGCAGACCATTGATGAGCGCCGCCATGGCCGCTTCTACCGGCTCATGCGCGAGTTCAAAAAGCAAACCGGCTGCGGCGTCATGATCAACACCAGCTTCAACATCCGCGGCGAGCCCATCGTCTGCACACCAAGCGAAGCGTTCAAATGCCTCCAGGCCACCGACATGGACGTCCTCGTCGTCGAAAATTTCATCATGCGCAAATCCGCGCAAAAACCGCTGACCGAAGCCGAGAAAGCGAAGTACGTCGCGAGCTTCCAGCTCGACTGATCAGGACTTCAACCTTCACCTTTCCAACGTCATCCTTTCATGATCAACCCATTCAAAGAAATCAACTGGACGCCAGGTCCCGATGAATTGCGCACGTTCGCGTGGTCTCTCGTCATCGGCTTCCCCTGCATCGCCCTTTTCTTCTTTCTCGCAAAGTGGATCAAGTCGTCCGCCATGCCGGATGCGCATGGCTTTCTCCTGCTCGGCGGCATCGGCGCGGCGGTCGGTCTGGTCTGCCTCATTATCCCGCCGCTTGCGCGTCTGTTGCATCCCGTCTGGTACTTCCTTGCCGCCTGCATCGGCATCGTGATGGCGAACTTGATCTTCATGCTCATGTTCTTCGGCCTCTTCGCCCCGCTCGGCATCTTCATGCGCCTCATCGGGCGCGATCCCCTGAACTTGAAATGGAAGCGGAGCGCGGCTAGTCATTGGATCGATGCGCCGCCCGCGCCCCCGGCCACGCAATACTTCAGGCAGTTTTAACCCCCCCATCACCGACGAAACGATCATGACCACGCCGAACGACGACTTTGAAAAGGCCTCGCAGCAAAAGCAGGGCACCCTCATCTCCGAGTTCATGGGCTTCCTGAAGCAAAACAAAAAGTTCTGGCTCCTCCCGCTCATCATCGTGATGCTTCTGCTCGCTGCGCTTTTCGTCCTCTCCGGGACGGCGGCGGCACCGTTCATTTACACGCTGTTTTAACCGTCCGGGGTTTCCGGCTTCAATGTGGGGCTGGGGATTCCGCGAGTGGAATCTCCCGCCTGCCTCCCGGCTTACTTCTTGTCGGGCGCGGGTGTGGCGGTGTCACCTGCCTTCAACGGCGTCGTGATCGGGCGCATCATGTCCGGCACGATGAGCCAGTTCTTTTTATCTTCCTTGTCCTGGACGAGTGAGATGAGAAAAAGCTCCTCGATCTTCGCGTCTGTTGTTTCCTGAGAAGTGCGGACCACGGCATGGAGCACGCGGTTCTCGTCCTCACCGCCGAGGCTCAGCACGTTGATCTGCAGTGTGTCCTGCTTCTTTTTCTTCACCTCGTCGGTGATCTTCATCTTCTGATGTACGGCCGCGCGGTCTGCCATGTAGAACTCCGCAGGAGACATCTTTTCGAGTTCGGAGATCGATTTCGCCCCGAGCTTCTCGAGCATCTGATTCTCCTCAGTCATCGTGGGCGCCATCTTCACGATGGCGATGGTTTCCTTCTGCTTTCGCTCGAGCGATGTCGGCAGCAACATCGTGGCGGCCGTTTTCCAATCCTGCGCGACGACTGCGGCGAGGTACTTCTTCACCACCGCGCTGCTCGGGTGGTCGAGCGCGACGTTCTCAGCGCGCGAGGCGCAAGGAATGATCGAAAGCGCGGCGGCTGCGAGGAAGGCGGTGTGTCTGCGGAGGAACGAGGTGCGAAAGTGCATATGCGGCGCTGAATCAGTGGATGAGGAATGCTGGAGGGCTAGTTGTTAACGGGAAGGCTGCGGCGCGTCAAATGAGAATCCCCGCCCTTTTCCCTGCGCGAGATGATCGTGGTTGGCTTTTGCAATTCGTGCGGCGAGAAGGTAAGCTCAAACCCGCCGTCAGCCGACCTCCACAAGGAGCTGACGGCGTCACTGGAGAATCAAGATGGGATTACACGATCGCGACTACATGCGCCAGCCGACCCGCAGCCCTTGGGCGCTGGTTCAGGGGATGAATGCCCTGCATGTCATCATCTGGGCGAACGTCATTGTGTTCGTTGCACAGTCATTTTTTGGCCTGCTCGGCGAGCGCGTGAGCGCGGATGACTTCAGGCCATACGGTGGCGTGAGTGTGGATGGACTCGCGGCCGGCGAGGTTTGGACAGCGTTCACTTACATGTTCGTACACGGCAGCCTTCTTCATATCGGCGGGAACATGTTGATGGTCTATTTCGCGGGCAAGCGGGTGCTGGCAGTGCTCGGGACGCGCCACTTTTTGAACATCTATTTTCTCTCGGGGCTGATCGGCGCTGCAGTGGAGCTTTTGATTCAGGGTTACGCCAGTCCTGAACACCACATCGGTCTCGTCGGGGCGTCGGCTTGTGCGTTCGGGCTGTTCCTCGCGCTCGCCGTACTTTTTCCGCAGGAGGAAGTGACAGCGATGATTTACCTCATCATCCCTGTGAAGGTCCGCTTATGGACGATGGCCAAGGTCCTTCTCGCGCTGAGTCTTGGCCTTGGCCTCTTCGGACTTCTGTTCCCGCCTGCGCCGGGTGCTTCCACCATCGCCAGCTTCGCGCATCTGGGCGGAGCATTCACCGGCTGGTATTATCTCCGGCTCATCGGATTCGGCGGCATGCCCATGACGTATGAGCGGCTGCGGCGCGAGCGTGCAGGTTCTCCATTCGGACGCCGCGCTGAGATGGTGCGCGCCCGGCACAAACGTTTGTCCGTGAATCTCGAGATCGATCCCGCGGCGCCGCGTCCACGCAATGGCGCGGGCGATGTGATCAGCGATGAAGTCGATCCGATCCTTGAAAAGATCAGCGAGCACGGAATGGGCAGCCTCACTGCGGAGGAGCGCCGCGTGCTCGAGCGCGTGAGCCGTGAGATCG